>PNKF01000098.1 GCA_013822285.1 Gemmatimonas sp. | reverse complement strand
TCGCGCGTCTTCACGAAGGCATCGCCGATGCGAATCCCGGCGTCCTTCAGCGCTTCCTGCGTGAACTCGGTAGCCGAGTAGAGCAGGATCGGGATCGCCTTGAAGCGCGGGTCCACGCGGAGGCGGCGTGCGAACGCAATGCCGTCCATGCCGGGCAGGCCGTGGTCGACGATGATCAAGCGATACGGATGCCGGCTGAGCGCGCGGGTGGCTGCCAAGGCGTCGGGGACGGCGACCGCCTTGGCGTAGGGTTCGACCAAGGCGCACAAGACGGTGCGCATCGATTCGTCGTCCTCGACGATCAGCACGCGGTGCCGCTCATCCTCGGAGCTGGTCGCAGCGGGGGCCAGAGGCAGCACTACGTAGAACACCGTGCCGCTGCCTTCCGGCGGGGCCTCGAAGCCGATGCGGCCGCCGTGCAGCTCGGTGATGGCCTTCGCGATGCTCAGGCCGAGGCCCGTACCGCCCGAGTGCCGGGATTCCGCGCCGCCGGCCTGCTGGAAGCGACCGAAGATGCGCGACGCGAACTCCTTCGGGATGCCGGGGCCGTGGTCCCGCACGCAGACGCGCACGCTGTCGCCCTCGACGCGCGCGCTGACTTCGACGGCCTGGTCCTTCGGCGTGAACTTCACGGCGTTGGACACCAGGTTCGTGAACACTTGGATCAGGCGATCGCTGTCGCCCACGAGCTCGATGTCCGCCACCTGCGTGAGCGACAGGGACACGCCGGCTTCGCGCGCGAAGCCGTCGAGGCCGCTGAGCGTCGTCTCGAGCAACGGCCGCAGGGCCACGCGATCGCGCCGGATCTGCACATGCCCCGCGTCCATCTTCTCGATGTCGAGGATGTCGTTGATCAGGCGGATCAATCGGTCCGTGTTGGTGAGCGCGATGCGCAGCAGTTCGCGCCCCTTGGGGCTCAGCTCGCCACCGGCGCCGCCCAGCAGCAAACCAAGCGCGCCGCGCATGGACGTCAGCGGGGTGCGCAGCTCGTGGCTGACCGTCGAGACGAAGTCGGCCTTCAGGCGCTCCAGCTCCTTCAACTGCTCGATGTCGTCCTGCAGCTGCCGTTCGCGCGTGGCGATGCTCTGCGCCAGGCGATCGAAGGCCAGGCCGAGCCGCGCCATCTCGAGGTTTGGTGCCTTGTGGTAGTTCGGGAGGCGGGCGAGGTCGTAGCGCCCCGCCTCCAGAGCTTCTGCCGCCCTGACCACCTGCGTCAGCGAACGCGACAGGAGGCGCATGAGGAGAGTGAGCGCGAGCAGGAAGATCGCCACGGCCGCTGCACGGATGAGGAAGCCCTCCCATTCGTTGCGCGCCGACTCGGTCTCGATCTCGGCCTCAAGCTCGGTGAGTCGCTCGCGCACGGCCCGGAGCACGCGGGCGTGATCCTCCCGCATGTCCGACATCAACGCGATGCCCCGCTGCACGCGGTGGGCCCCGGCGGTTCCGGGCGCGAAGGCCCCGTAGCCCTCGCGCCGACGCGTCGCGAAGTTCACGCGCGCCACTTCGTCATCGTACAGCGCGACGGACACGCGCAGCCGTTGCAGTCGCCGTGTGATGGTGAGGTCGCCGGCAAGTTGCTCCGAGACGATCGTTGCGTCGCTCTCGAACGACCGCCGCGCGCCTTCGTAGCGGATGGCCTCCTCTTCTTCGGCGCCGATCACGAAGCCGCGCTGCGCGGCGGCCATGCTGCTGAGTGACACGAGCATGCGCACCGAGGCGACTTCCGCGAGGTGCAGGCGGTCCACGCGTTCGCTCCGCGCCCTCGCCTCCGCCGTCGACACCTCGGCCGCCAGGCGAGCCGTGAGGAACCACGCGAAGGCCACCAGCATGCCGATGGCCGCCAGCTGGGCCGTGAGCGGCAGGCGTCGCCACCACCACGCGTTTCGCAGGCGGGAGGCGCCCGTTGAGGGCTCGGACGGGTCGTCGGACGTTGGCGGCGGCAACATAGCTCGCGCGAAAGCTGTGCGCGCGGCCCCGCTCGCGCCACCGCAATGGTAAATTGCAGGTTCGCCCGCCACCCCTGCTCCCGACCGATGTCCGCCTCTACGCCGCTGCACGCTCTCCACGCCGCCGGCCAGTCCATCTGGCTCGACTTCATCGACCGCACGCTGCTCCAGGGCGACACCCTGGCCCGGCGCATCCGCGATGAAGCCCTCACGGGCATGACCTCGAACCCGACCATCTTCGAGAAGGCGCTGGCGTCGGGCACGGCGTACGACGCCCAGCTCAAGGCCGCCGCCGGCAAGTCGGCCTGGGAGTTGTTCGAGCTCGTGGAGACCGACGACGTCCGGACGGCCTGCGACATCTTCCGCACGGTCTACGACGCCTCCGGCAAGCGCGACGGCTACGTATCCATCGAGGTGTCGCCGGGCGCGGCTCACGATGCCAAGGCCACTGTCGAAGAGGCGCACCGGCTGTGGAAGACGGTCAATCGCCCCAACGTCATGATCAAGGTGCCGGGCACGCCCGAAGGCTGCATCGCGCTCGAGCAGCTCATCGCCGACGGTCTCAACGTCAACGTGACCCTGCTGTTCGCCGTCGAAGCACACGCGCGCGTCATCGACGCCTATCTCGTGGGACTCGAGCGCCGCGCCGCCGCCGGCCATGGGCTCGACCACGTGGCCAGCGTCGCCTCCTTCTTCGTGAGCCGCGTGGACTCCGTCATCGACGCCGCGCTGGCCGCGCAGGTGAAGGCCGGCACGCTCAGCGCCGATCGCGCCGCGGCCCTGCAGGGCAAGGCCGCGATCGCCAACGCCAAGCGGGCGTATCGCCTCTTCCGCGAGAAGTTCAGCGGCCCGCGCTGGGCGGCCCTGTCCGCGAAGGGCGCGCAGCTGCAGCGTCCGCTCTGGGCCAGCACCAGCACCAAGAATCCGTCGTACCGCGACACGATATACGTCGAGGAGCTCATCGGGCCCGACACGGTCAACACGATGCCGCCCAACACGCTCGAGGCCTACCGCGACCACGGCGTGACCCGCCGCACGGTGGACGCGGATGTCGCGGCCGCCGACACGCTACTCGCGGAACTCGCGACGGCCGGCATCCGCCTGGACGCGGTCACCGACACGCTGCTCGCCGAAGGCCTGGCCTCGTTCCAGAAGTCCTTCGACACGCTGATCGCCGGCATCGAACAGAAGACCGCGGCGCTCGCCGCGGCCCGCTGACCCCGTGACGACTCCCCCCATGAGCGCGCACCGCGGCGACGTCACCAAGATCGTCGCCACCATCGGCCCCTCCTCGACCTCGCCGGATGTGATTCGGCAGTTGATCAAGGCGGGCATGAACGTCGCACGCCTGAACTTCTCGCACGGCACCCACGAGGCGCACGCCCGCACCGTCGCCAACATCCGCGGCATCGCCGCGGACATGCACCGCCCGATCGCCATCCTCGGCGACCTCCAGGGTCCGCGCATTCGCATCGGCGTGCTGCCGCAGCCGCTGCAGCTCAATGAAGGCGACGTCATCACGCTTGTGCCGGAAGATCACCATGCGGCCGACGAGATCCCGATCACGTACGACGAGCTCGCGCACGACGTGCGGCTTGGCGGCACGATCCTCGTCGACGACGGCCTCATCGCCCTCGAAGTCACGGAAGTCGCCGCGCCGAAGGTAAAGGCCCGCGTGCGCTTCGGCGGCCTGCTGAAGAGCAACAAGGGCATGAACCTGCCCGGGATCGATGTCTCCGCCCCGTCCATCACGGATAAGGATCGGGAGGACATCCAGTTCGCCATCGAGCACGACTTGGATTACCTCGCGCTCAGCTTCGTGCGCCGCGCCGAGGACATCACGTTGCTCAAGGGCATGCTGCCCAAGGGCATGCTGGTCGTGGCGAAGATCGAGAAGGACTCGGCGCTCGAGCGCATCGAGTCCATCCTGCAAGCGTCCGACGCCGTCATGGTCGCCCGCGGCGACCTCGGGGTCGAGTTGCCCTTCGAAGAAGTGCCGCTGCAGCAGAAACGCATCATCGGCTTGGCCAACCGGTATGGCCGCCCGGTGATCACGGCGACGCAGATGCTCGAGTCGATGATCCAGAACCCGCGGCCGACGCGCGCCGAGGCCAGCGATGTCGCGAACGCGATCCTCGACGGCACCGATGCCGTGATGCTCAGCGCGGAGACGGCCGCCGGCCTGCATCCCGTGCGTGCGGTCGAGGCCATGCGCCGCATCGCCAGCGCTGCGGAAGAAGCGCCGGTGGCGCGCGGGCAGGGCATCGATCGCCTGCAGCCCGGCCAGGCGACGGTCGAGGAGACCATCGCCTCGGCCAGCGTCACCGCCGTACGCCTCCTCGGCGCGCACACCATGGTCGTCTTCACCAAGAGCGGCTTCAGCGCGCGCATCGTCGCCGCACGGCGACCGAACGTGCGCATCGTGGTGCTCACCGACAACGTGCGCACCTACCGCCAGCTCGCGCTCACCTGGGGCGTGACGCCCTTCTTGGTGCCGCATTGCGAGACCTACGATCAAATGGCCGCCTTGGCCCGCGAGTTGTTGCTGCAGCACCGCATCGCCGAGCCCGGCGAGCGCATCGTCATCACCGCGGGCGTGCCCTTCGACGTCCCGGGCACGACGAACCAGCTCAAGGTGGAGACGGTGTGAAGCTGACCTTCCTCGGGACGGGCACGAGTTTCGGCGTACCGCAGATCGGATGCGGCTGCGCCGTGTGCCGTTCCGAGGATCCGCGCGACAAACGCACGCGCGTCGGGGCCATCGTCGAAGACGCGGGCCTGCGCCTGTTGCTCGACACGCCGCCCGAGCTGCGCCTGCAATTGATCGCGGCGAAGGTCGACCGCGTGGACGCAGTGCTGTTCACGCACGAGCACGCCGATCACACGCACGGCATCGACGACATCCGCGCCATCTCGGTGCGCCGTGACGGCGCGCTGCCGATGTACGGTCCCGACGAGACGCTGCGCAGCCTCGCGCAGCGCTTCCCCTACATCTTCGATGCCGCGATGAAGCCGCTGCCGGGCACCAGCAAGCCCGAGGGCTTCGCGCAGGCGCTCGAGCCCGGCGTCACCGTGCGCATCGGGCATCTCGACGTCACGCCCGTGGCGTTGCCGCATGGGCGGATCCGCGTGTTCGGGTATCGCATCGGTCCGCTGGCGTACGTCACCGACGCCAAGGAGCTGCCCGAGGCGGCGCTGGCGGTGCTCCGTGGGGCCGACCTGTTGGTCGTGAACGCCTTGTTCCGTACCTCGCACCCCACGCATCTCTCGATCGGCGAGGCCGTGGACGTGGCCAAGCGCGTCGGCGCTCGCCAGACCTATCTCACGCATCTCACGCACGAGACCGCGCACGCCGCGTTGGAGGCCGCACTGCCGGCTGACATCGCACCGGCTTACGACGGGCTCACGGTGGAGTTCTAGTCGATGGCCATTCGCCTTGATGTCAGCGGCATGCTGCGGCAGGCCGTCCCCACGGGCCCTGACGCGGCGGCACTCGATGCCCTCGCGCCCCAGCTCGTTGCCGCGGTCGCGTCCTTCGAGTCCCGCCGCAGTGCCGGCGTGCTCGGTTTCCGCGAGCTCGAGGCGCAGGCCGCTGAGCGCGCGCGCGTCCTCGATTGGGCCGCCAGCGCCAGGCGAGGGCTGGATGACGTCATCGTGCTCGGCATCGGAGGCTCGGCGCTCGGCGCAGTCTGTCTGCGCACGGCGCTGCTGCCACGCGACTGGAACGCTCGCAGCTCGGAACAGCGCGAGGGTCGTCCGCGCCTGCACGTGCTCGATAACGTCGATCCGCGTAGCGTGGCCGGACTGCTCGACCTCGTCGATCTCGCGCGCAGTCGCGTGCTCGTCGTGTCCAAGTCGGGCAGCACCGCCGAGACGATGGCGCAGTACCTGCTCGTGCGTGATCGCCTCGCGAAGGCCGGCCTCACGGCCCGTGAGCACCTCGCGTTCATCACCGATCCCGAAAAGGGCGCGTTGCGGAAGCTCGCCGCCGCCGAGGGCATTCCGACCTTCGACGTGCCGGCGAATGTGGGGGGCCGCTTCAGCGTGTTGAGCCCGGTCGGCACGGTGCCGGCGGCGCTGCTCGGCCTAGATGTGCAGGGGCTCGTCGACGGCGCCATCGCCATGCGCGACCGCTGTACGTCGTCGGCGCTGCGCGAGAATCCGGCGCTGGCCTACGCCGCCCTGCAGTGGCATGCGAACGAGTCCGCGGGGCAGGGCGCCCATGTGCTCATGCCCTACAGCGATGCGCTGCGCGACCTCGGGCCCTGGTTCGTGCAGCTCTGGGCGGAATCGCTCGGCAAGCGCCGGGCGGATGGGCAGCACGTCGGCCCGACGCCGATTGCCGCCGTCGGCGCGACGGACCAGCACGCGCAGGTGCAGCTCTTCATGGAAGGCCCGCGCGACAAGACGGTCACTTTCGTCGATGTGGAGTCCCATCCCGACGATCTGCCGATTCCGCACGGCGACGGCGCGCCGGCGGATCTCGCGTATCTCCGCGGCCACACCTTCGGTGAGCTGCTCCGCGCCGAGTGTCGGGCGACGGCCGCTGCGTTGGCGCGCGGCGGCCGCCCGACCATGACGTTGCGCGTCTCGCAGGTTGACGCCTGGCACGTCGGTGGGCTCTTCATGTTCTTCGAGCTCGCGACGATCTACGCCGCGGGGTTGTACGGTATCGATCCGCTGGACCAGCCGGGCGTCGAGCTCGGCAAGCAGCTCACGTACTACCAGTTCGGGCATCCCGAATGGCAGGGCATGCGCGAAGTCTGGGAGGCGCTGCCGGCGTCGGATCCGAACTGGGTGTTGTGACGCAAGGCACGCGACCTAGCCGCGTTGCCTGAACCCCTGAATCGGGGCAGATTTCAGGGCTGGGCAGCCACTTCTGCCCGAACCGCGCGGGCCTCGCCGCCGCCGCGCCTCCACACCCTGACTCCACGCCCGATGTCTCAGGTTCCTGCTACCGTCGCCCAAACCCTCGGCGCCGCCGCGTCCATCGCCCACGGCAAGCTGACCCTTAAGGACGAGGCCGCGCTCGCCGGCCCGATGATGGATGCCCTCGTGCGCCTCGCCGTGTTCGGCAGCGCCGAGGAGCAGGACTGGGCCCGCTGGGCCATCTGGGAGTGCGGCCGCGCCGTCGGCACCTTCTCGGCGTCCATCCACGACTTCTACATGGCCCGCGGTCGCGGCGACGTGCCGCCGGTCACCGTGCCCGCCATCAATGTGCGCGGTGCCTCGTACGACACCGCGCGCGCGATCTTCCGCACCGCGCAGAAGCTCAAGGGCGGCGCCTTCATCCTTGAGATCGCCCGCTCGGAGATCGCCTACACCGAGCAGCGGCCGTCGGAGTACGTCGCGGTGATGCTCGCCGCGGCGCTCCGTGAAGGCCATCGCGGCCCGGTGTTCATCCAGGGCGACCACTTCCAGGTCAACGCGAAGAAGTACAAGGTCGACGCCAAGGCCGAAGTCGGGGCGGTCAAGCAGCTCGCGCTCGAAGCCATCACCGCTGGCTTCTTCAACATCGACATCGACACGTCCACGCTGGTGGACCTCGCGCACGATACGCTGGACGCGCAGCAGCGCCTCAACTTCGAGACGGCCGTCGAGCTCACGCGCTATGTGCGCTCGCTCGAGCCGAAGGGCGTGACCATCTCGCTCGGCGGCGAGATCGGCGAAGTCGGCACGGAAAACTCCACCGTGCCGGAGCTCGAAGCCTTCATGGACGGCTATAACCGCACGCTCGAGGCGCAGGCCAAGGGCATGGTGGGCCTGAGCAAGATTTCCGTGCAGTCCGGCACCTCGCACGGCGGCGTGGTGCTCGCCGACGGCTCGATCGCCGACGT
>PNKF01000097.1 GCA_013822285.1 Gemmatimonas sp. | reverse complement strand
TTTCCCGCGTGCGCCTCGGACAGCGAGCCGCCGAACACGGTGAAGTCCTGCGAGAACACGTAGACGAGGCGGCCGTGGATCTTGCCGTAGCCCGTCACCACGCCGTCGCCGTACGGCCGCGACTTGTCGAGCCCGAAATCGCTGGACCGGTGCGTCACGAAGCGGTCGAGCTCGACGAAGCTGCCTTCGTCGAGCAGCACCTCGAGGCGTTCGCGGGCGGAGAGCTTGCCCTTGTCGTGCTGGGCCTTCAGGCGATCGGCGCCGCCGCCCAATTCGGACTCGGCGCGGCGCTGGGCCAGGAGATCGAGTTTTTCGCGCATGGACATGCGCGAAAGTTACTCTCAGCGGGCGGCGAGCGAAGGGCTTCGGACCTCGAAGGTCGGTGACACTCGCGTCGCGCTACTGCCGCTACCATCGGCTCGCGACATGAACGACGCGCGAATCCGATGCGTACCGGGGACGGCGTCGCCTGGGAGCACGTAGTTCAGGTTGACCTCACCTCGGGCCGGCACCTCGAGAGGCGCATAGGTCAGTCGATCCGGCGGCGTCGACGGGTCGACCACGACGAGGCGACAGTCGAAGCCGTACACAGGCACCCACGCATCACCATCGCGGCGTTCAAAGCCGCTGTTGCAGACGCCGATGTGATACCACGGGCTGTCCGACGCGTTGCGCAGCGTGACAGCGACTGTAGCCCCGGGGGCATACGCGCCCCCTGCCAGTTCCACACTCAACGGGGGCCGGTTCGATTCCGTGAAAAGTTCGCAGCCCCCCAGCGCCACGACGAGCAGGCCAAGCCACGGCAGCACGCGCAGCTGGCGACCCAGCCCACCCGATTCTTGGTGATTGCTTCTCATAGCCGCTCTTACCCCGCACGCGCGTCCGTCGTCACCCGAGCTCCGTAACGAGGAAACGCCCCGGCCGAGCCAAGCTCGACCGGGGCGCCCTTTCGGCTTACAGCTTAGAGCTTACAGCTGCCCTTATTCCTCGTCCGCCAGCGCGTCGAGGTTCGCCGGAATCGGAATGTTATCCTCGTCTTCCGTGTGCACCTTCGACGGCTCCGCCGGCCGCTCCTGGCCCGCCGGAATGTCGACGACGCCGAGCACGATGCGGCGGTGGATCGGATCCACCTCGAGGATGCGTACGTTCATCGCCATCCCTTCCCACGCCACATCAGCCGAGCTGTTGACCTGCTGGCCCGTGATGTTGAGGTGCGAGAGCGGCACGAAGCCTTCGATGTCGTTGCCGATGTCGACGACCACGCCCTTGTCCATCAGGCGGGCGACCTTGCCCGGGAGCTCGGTGCCGACCGGGAAGGTCTCACCGATGCGCAGCCACGGATCCTCGGACGCCTGCTTGAGGCCGAGCGAGATGCGCTTGTTCTCGGCGTCGATGTTGAGGATGACCACGTCCACGGCGTCGCCCTTCTTCACGACTTCCGACGGGTGCTGGACACGCTTCGTCCACGACATGTCGGAGATGTGGATGAGGCCGTCGATGCCCGGCTCGATCTCGACGAAGGCGCCGAACGAGGTCAGGTTGCGGACCTTGCCGTTGAGGCGCGTGCCGACCGGGTACTTGAGCGGCAGCACCATCCACGGATCCTGCTCGGTCTGCTTCATGCCGAGCGAGATCTTCTCTTCGGCCGAATCGACCTTGAGCACCACCGCCTCGATGGCTTCGCCGATCGAGACGAGCTTCGAGGGATGACGGACGTTGCGCGTCCAGCTCATCTCGGAGATGTGCACGAGGCCTTCGATGCCCGGCTCGAGCTCGATGAAGGCGCCGTAGTTCGTGATGCTGACGACCTTGCCCGAGACGCGGGTGCCGACCGGGAACTTCTCGGCGACATCCTTCCACGGGTAGGCCTGGAGCTGCTTGAGGCCGAGCGAGATGCGCTCGCGCTCCCAATCGATGTCGAGCACCTTGACCTCGAGCTCCATGCCGATCTGGACCATCTCGCTCGGATGCGAGATGCGGCCCCAGGACATGTCGGTGATGTGGAGCAGGCCGTCCACGCCGCCGAGGTCGATGAAAGCGCCGAAGTCCGTGATGTTCTTGACCACGCCCTTCCGCACCTGGTCCTTGTTGAGCTCCTTCATCAGCTTCTCGCGCTTGCCGGCACGCTCGGTCTCGAGGATCACGCGGCGAGACACGACGATGTTGCGGCGACGCTTGTTGAGCTTGATGATCTTGAACTCGTAGGTCTGGCCGAGGATCTCGTCGATGTTCGGGACGCGACGGAGCGCGATCTGCGAACCCGGGAGGAAGGCATCGACGCCCATGAGGTCGACGACCACGCCACCCTTGATCTTCTTGACGAGCGTGCCGGTCACCGGCTGGTCGGACTCGTACGCGACGCGGATACGCTCCCACACGCGCATGAAGTCGGCCTTCTTCTTCGACAGGACGACCGAGCCCTCGGAATCTTCGAGGTGCTCAAGGAGGACTTCGACTTCGTCCCCGACCTTGAGCTCCGGCATGTCCTTGAACTCTTCGAGCGGGATCGTGCCTTCGGACTTGAAGCCGATGTCGAGCACGACGAGGTTCTCGCGGATCTCAAGCACACGGGACTTGACGATCTCGCCTTCTTCGATGGAGGCGAGCGTCCCGTTGTACATCTCCATCATCGCTTCGAACTCATCCGACGAGAGTTCATCCTCGTCGTAGAGCTCGGGGCGGCGGTTGGCGAGGGGGCGGAGCTGCGCGCGCTGGGCGTCGCGCTTCTGGCGCGCGATTTCCTCAGGGGTCAGCATATCAGCAACGGTCATGACTACTCCACACGCGGGGTGTTTAGGCTCGCCGCGGACGAGGTTTGGGGTGGACGAGACTGCCCCGTATTTCGGGACAGCCTCGTAAGGTAGCCCGTACAGGAGTTCCCGTCAATCGCAATGGGTTGCGCTGTAAGGGGTTAGATTGCTCTCGTCATGAACGCGCCTCCCCCCGACGACGCGCGAAAACCAGCGCGCCGATCGAGCCGGTCCATCCGGGTCGTCCGGACCCGAGTGCGCCGTGGTCGCCGCCGATTGTTGCACGCGTTGCGGACCGGCCGAGACCGCGCGGTCGAGCGATTCACCGCCCTGCGGCTCGGCGCCGAGCCGACCCTGGTGATCTTCGCCGTGATCATCGGCATCGGGTCGGCGCTGGGGGTCCTGGCCTTCTACAAAGGGATCGCGCTGGCGAACACGGCGCTTGTCGTCTGGCCGGCGCTGGTGCTGCCCGAACTCGGGCTCCTCGCGTTCCGGCCGATCGTGACGGCCTTCACCTTCGCCGCGGCCGCCTGGACGATGCGCGTGATCGGCCGAGGCCATGACGGCATGAACGTCCCCGACATCCAGGCGGCGGTCGAGCAGCGCGGCGGGCGGATTGCGCCGCGGCCGGCCCTCGGGCGCACATTGGCGAGCGCCATCACGATCGGCGGCGGCGGCTCGGCAGGCACCGAGGGGCCAGTGGTGGTGATCGGGTCGACGCTCGGTTCATGGCTCGGCCGCATGTTCCGCTTCAAACCGGGCCGACTGCGCGTCCTGGTGGCCTGTGGTGCGGCCGGGGCGATCTCCGCGGCCTTCAACGCGCCCTTGGCCGGCGCCTTCTTCGCCCTCGAGGAGATCCTCGGCACCTTCGCCGGCGGCTACTTCTCACCCGTGGTCGTGGCCGCCGTCGTCGCGGCAGTGGTGGCCCGCGGCATCTTCGGCGCCGGCCCCGCCTTCCCCGTGCCCGGAGAGCTGGGCGCACTCGGCGGATGGGAGATCGCGCTCTTGCTCCCCGCGCTCGGCGTGGTCTGCGCCTTGATGGCCACGCTGTTCGTGCGCAGCTACTTCGGCGTTGATGCGATCGTGCGCAGCGGTCGCGTGAACGCCAAGTGGCTGCCGTGGTTCGGCGGTGCCTTGGTCGGCATCATCGTCTTCATGACCCAAGGCGCCGTCGCGAGCGACGGCCATCTCTCGGCGCCGCTCGACCTCTTTGGCCGGTTGCCCTGGTACACGCTCTTCGCGCTCGCCGCGGCCAAGATCCTCGCGACTTCGTTGACGCTGAATACCGGCGGCTCTGGGGGCGTCTTCACGCCTTCGCTGTTCGTCGGCGCGACGACGGGCGGCGCCTTCGGCGTGCTCGTGCAGGGCGTGTTTCCCTCGGCGCAGGTCGATCCCGCGCTCTATGCGTTGGCCGGCATGGGGGCGATGGTGGCGGGCGCGACGGGCGCGCCGATCACCGGCATCCTATTGGTGTTCGAGATGACGCACGACTTCGAACTCGTGATGCCCTTGATGCTGGCCGTAGTCGTGACGAAAGCCGTGATGCGACGCTACGAGACGGATTCGCTGTACTCGGGCTGGCTGCGGCGGCACGACATCGAGTTGAAGCGCGAAGAGATCGCGTAGCCGCCGTTCGCGGCGCTACTGTGGGGCGGCGCCCTTCAGTGCGGCCTTCGCCAGCGCGACGATCCGCTCCACCTGCTCTTCCTGCGTCAGGAAGGTCGTGTCGATCAGCACCGCATCCGAGGCCTGCTGCGTTTGCGCCTCGTCCTTGGCGTCGCGCTGCGTCAGCGCATCCACCTCGGCGGCGATCTCCGCATCCTCGGGCGCGCGCTGCAGGCGCTGCACCAAGCGGCGACGCGCCCGCTCCCAGGGATCGGCGACCAAAAAGACCTTCACCCGCGCCTGGGGAAACACCGCGGTGCCCATGTCGCGGCCGTCCACGACGATGGCATGCCCCTCGGCCGCGCGCTGCACCTGACGGTTCACCCAAGCCCGCACCGCTGGCATCTGCGCGACCTGGCTCACGTGCGAGGTGACGTCCTTGCCGCGAATCGCGAACTCGAGGTCTTCGTCGCCGAGATGCGGGTGGAAGGTGGTCTCGCCGGGCACAAGGTGGATCGGCGCGGCGGCGGCGAGCACGCTGGCCTCGCTCCAGTTCGCGCTGTTCGGATCGGCGCGCAGCGCGGCGGCCGTGGCCGCACGGTACAGCGAACCGGAATCGACATGTCGCAAGCCGAGCTCGCGCGCGACCCATTTCGCGGTCGAGCTCTTGCCCGAGGCGGCGGGTCCATCGATGGCGACGACGAGGGGGCGACGGCGGTCAGTCATGCGTCAGGCGTTGGAGATCGTCCCAGAAACTAGGCCAACTCACGGCGCAGCACGATGGGTCATCGACCGTGATCGCGTTACCCGGCAGCGCGCCGAGCACACCGAAGGCCATCGCGATGCGATGATCCCCATGCGTGTCGACCTGGCCACGCAGCGGTCGGTCGCTCCCACGCACGACGAAGCCATCCGGCAGCTCCTCGGCATCGGCCCCGACGGCGCGCAGGCCGCTCACCACCGCCGCGATGCGATCGCTCTCCTTCACGCGCAGTTCGGCCGCACCGCTCACGCGCGTCTCACCGTCGGCGCGCGCCGCGACGATCGCCAGCAGCGGCAACTCGTCGATCAAGCTCGGCACTTCGTCGGGCGCGATGGTGATGCCCCGCAGCTCGCCGCGACGGCAGACCAGCGTGGCCACCGGCTCCCCGCCCTGCTGCGCCTCGTCCTCAAAGCGCAGCTGCGCCCCCATGCGACGCAGCGCCCGGAAGGCGCCCAAGCGCCAGGGATTCACGGCGACATTCTCGATGCGCACATCGTCGCGCAGCCCGCCCAGCGCCGCCAAGCCGGCAATGAACGCGGCGGACGAGGGATCGCCCGGCACGTCGACATCCGCGGCGTCGAGGCGCGCAGTCGGCAACAGCGAGACCGTGTCACCCTCGACGCGCAGATCCACACCGCGCGCCTGCAGCATGCGCTCGGTGTGATCGCGCGTCGGCGCTGGCTCCTGCACTTCCACCGGCACGTTCCCGACGAGGCCCGCGAGCAGCACGGCGCTCTTCACTTGTGCGCTGGCGACCGCCGGACGCCAGGTCACGCCCTGCACGCCATTGCTGCGAATCTGCATCGGGAGTCCACCATGCTCCGGCAGCTCGACGTCGACCCCCATCGCCCGCAGCGGCGCCGCGACGCGCCCCATCGGGCGGCGACTCAGCGAGGCATCACCGATGAACTCCGCATGCAAGCCCGCACCAGCCACGACGCCCGCCATCAGGCGCGCGGTGGTGCCGGAGTTCGCGCAATCCAGCGCTGCGCTCGGCGTCTGCAGACCGCGCAGGCCAGCCCCCTCGATGACCAACTCCGCCGCATCAAGCGGCGGGATCGTCGCGCCGAGTGCGCGCAGCACGCGCGCGGTCGCTTCGACGTCGGCGCTCTGCAGGATGCCGCGCACACGCGACGTCCCGCGTCCCAGCGCGGCGAGCATGAGCGCGCGATGGGATATGGACTTGTCGCCGGGAACGCGGATACGGGTCACGGGTGCAGGACCGCGCGCCGCTTAGCGCAGCCAGGACTCAAGCGCCGTCGCGAGATCGGTCTTCTCGTCGCGGTACTTCACGATCACCGGCGTCTGCAGCGAGAGCCCCTGCTCCGCCGCGAAGCCGCCCTTCACCGCGCGTGCGCCGGGCACGACCACCGCGCCCGCCGGAATCTCCAGCGGGGCGTCGGCGCTGCCGCGGTAGACCTTCTCCTTCACGAGGTCGAACACGGGCGTGCCGCGCGTGAGTACCACGCCGGCCGCGAGCACGGCCTTCTCGCGCACCACGGTGCCTTCGTAGACGCCGCAGTTGCCACCGACGATCACGTCATCCTCGATGATCACCGGCGAGGCGTTCACCGGCTCCAGCACACCCCCGATCTGCGCGGCCGCGCTCAAGTGCACGCGCTCGCCGATCTGCGCGCAGCTGCCGACCAGCGCGTGCGAGTCCACCATCGTGCCGCTGCCAACGTAGGCGCCGACGTTGATGTACATCGGCGGCATGCAGACCACGCCGCTGGCCACGAACGCGCCGCGGCGCACCGACGACCCGCCGGGCACAACGCGCACGCCCTTCGCCACCGCCATGCGCTGCGGTGGATACGTGTGCTTGTCGAAGAACTGGAACGGCGAATCCTTGCCCGACATCTCGACGATCTTGCCGGCGCGGAAACCGAGCAGGATGCCGCGCTTCACCCAGGGCACGGCCTTCCAGTTGCCCTTCTTGTCCTTTACGGCCGAGCGCACCTCGCCCGCCTCCAGCGCTTCGAGCAGCGAACCAACGACGGCTTCCGTCTCTGGCGGCAGCTTCTCGACGGCCAGCGGGAACAGGCGCTCGACCTGCTGCTCGAGCTGTTCGGGTGTGAGCTTGAGGGTCACAGCGTCACCCCCGCGATGCGCAGCGCCGCGCTCATGCGCGCTTCATGCTTGGCATCCATCGGGACCAGCGGCAGGCGCAGCACATTCTTGAGCTTGCCCATCATCGCGAGGCCAGCCTTGATCGGAATCGGATTGCTCTCGATGAACGCGGCATCGACGAGCGGCGCCAACCGATGATGGATGAGACTCGCGGTCGCCAGATCGCTCTTGGCCAGCGCATCCGTGAGCTGCGCGCAGAGCCTGGGCACGGCGTTGGAGATCACCGAGATCACGCCGTCGCCGCCGGCGGCCATCACGGCCAGCGTGAGGCCGTCGTCACCGCTGAGCACGGCAAAGCCCTCAGGGCGTCCGCGCAGGATCGCATCGATCTGCCCCGTGTTGCCGCTGGCTTCCTTCACCGCGCAGATGTTCTTGTGCTCGGCCAGCGCCAACGTCGTCTCCGCCGACATGTTGCTACCGGTGCGGCCGGGCACGTTATACAGCACCACCGGCAGCGGCGAGGCGTCGGCGACGGCCGTGAAGTGCGCGACGATGCCGCGCTGCGGCGGCTTGTTGTACATCGGCGACACGTGCAGCAGGTGCGT
>PNKF01000096.1 GCA_013822285.1 Gemmatimonas sp. | reverse complement strand
TTTCTGCGACGGGAAGAACGAACCGTGCGCGCAATCGTGCATGATGATGAATGTGCGCGTCTGCAATCCGGCGATCGGCAGGATCATCAGCAGGCTGGCCCAGAGCGCATAGTCCATCAGCCAGTAGGCGATGACCACCGCGGCGCCGAGCATGAACAGCGTGCTCAACAGCTGCCAGAGGGAGTAGCGGACATCGGGGCCAGCGTAGCGCTGGACCGTCTCGCGCCAGTTGGACTCTTTTACGACGGGATTGGCGTTCTTCACGGACTCGGGGGGGCGGGCGTGGAATCGGAATCGTACAGGAACTGGAGCGTCACGTCGAACACGAGAATGCTGTTGGACGGAATCGCGGCAGAGCCTTGACTCCCATATCCGAGCCCGGGTGGGATGATGAGCTGGCGGCGACCGCCGACCCGCATCCCGCGCACGCCTTCGTCGAACCCGTCGACGACGGCGTCATTGCCCGTCCTGAAACGCAGCGGCAGGGCCGCTGTGGTGTTCGAATCGAAGGGCACGCCGTTTCGCAAGAATCCGCGATAGCGCACACCGACCGAATCACCGTCCACCATCAACACCTGGGTGCCAGCACCCACGGTGATGTCCCTATAGTACAACCCAGACGCCGTTTTCGTTGACCCGGCGAGGTTCACGCCGAGCGACGGCTCGAAGTACACGTTCTCGATGTCCGGGACGAAAAGCTTGCCTTCGAGGCAACTGCTCGCCACGAGAGCCACAGCGAGGACGGCGAAAAGAGAACGCAGCTTCTGCATCGAGTGCTTGGGTCGGTCAGGGGGGCCCACGGACCTCCCGCGGGCATCCTTCAATCTACCCCAGACAAGGCCGTCTGGGACCCCTCTTCTATAGATATCGCCGCGGCGGGACCAGCAAGGCACCGAAGAGCAGGCCGGCCACGAGGGCCAAGATCGCGCTTAGGACTGCGACCAGCGTATCGAAGCCCAGCGTGTAGTCGCGTTCCATCACGAAGTTCAAGGCGCGGAAGCCCACACTCCCCGGCACGAGCAGCATGATGCCCGGCACACGCACCAGCTGACCAGGGCGGCGCTTCCAACGGCCATAGACGTTCGACAATGCCGTCATCACCAGGCTCGAGAAGAACACCGATCCCGCGAAGGTGCCCGTGGCCACGGGACCCAACCAACCGGAACCCAAGCGCGTCAGCACATATCCAAGGATCGCCGCGCCCATCACCAAGGGGATGTCGCGACGCGACGCGCGAAACAGCACCGCGAACGAACCTGCGGCCGCCACCATGGCGATCAGCTCCACCCACGGCGGCAATGCCTCGGGTGTCCCTGGCATTGGGGTCCAGCCCATCGCCAACATCAGTTGCGATGCCGCCACCGAACCGAAGGTGAGCTTGAGCAGCACGGTCATCGCGCCCGCGAAGCGCGTGGTGCCCGTGACGAGTTGATTGGAGGCCAGCTCCGACACCGCCGTCGTCAACGAGAGACCCGGCATCAACACGATCAGCGCCGCGACAATCACCGTCTGCAGCGACAGCGGTGCGATGAAATGCGCGAAGGCCGTCGCGAGGACCGTCGCTACCAAGGCCGCCACCGCCTCGAAGGCCGCCGCCAGATGCGGACGCGTGCCGCTCAGCACCGCGAGCCAGCCAATCAGCAGGCCGATCACGGCCGCCACCGAGACATCGATCCACGCCGTACGCAACAGCCCGGCCACTGCGGCCGCCGCAAGACCGAAGGCCCCGACCGTCAGCAGCTGCTGCTTGGTGTCGAACGGTCGATCCAAGGCATGCATCGCCGTCCACGCATCATCCAGCGACATCGTGCCCGCCACCACCTGCTCGGCGATTGCATCGAGCTTCGCGAGGGCGCCAAGCTGGATATCGCCAAGTTCGAGGCGGAGCACGCGCGTTTCCTGCGTGGAATGCGGCTTGTCGGAGTCGCTCAGGGACAGCAGCAGCCCGGTCGGCGTGGACCAGATCTCTGCGCGAACGCCAATACTGGTCGCGACCGAGCGCACCGCCCCTTCCAGGCGCGACGCCGAGACGCCGACCAAATGCAGACGCCGCGCCAGCTCCGTGAGGAAGCGGACGCGGTCGTCGAAGCTCGCGCGATACTCGGCGAGATGCGTGCTCACGCGATCACGGCTTGAGGTGCTTGTCGAAGAAGGCCCACACGAGGTTCCAGGAGTCGATCTGCTCCGGTGAGTCGTCGCGCAGCAGCGTCTGGCGGTTCACGCGACGGCTGAAGGTGTGGCCGACGCTCGACGGGCCCGGCGTCGGATTCACGTAGACCTTGGTTTCGGAGAGCTCCGGCTTCCGCGCGCGCAGCGCATCGATATACGGCTGCGATTCCACGAAGTCCGCGTCGGTGTCGTTCGTGGCGACATGCACGAGGATCGGGCGCGACAGCGAATCCACCGAGTAGTACGGCGAGCGCTTCAGGTACTCCTCACGGCGTTCGAAGGGCAGGCCACGCAGGCCCTCTTGCGTGCTGAACGAGCGCTGATAGCTCGGCCCCTTGTACGAGAGGCGGAAGATCAGGTTGGTCGTCGGCACGATCGCGGCGCCGGCGACGAAGCGCGTGCGTGCGCCGCGCTGCAGCAGGTGCCCCGTGATGAACCCGCCATGGCTCCAGCCCATGATGCCGATGCGTGCCGGGTCCACTTCCGGGCGCGCCTGCAGCACCGCATGGGCGGACTCGACGTCGTCGAGCTCCTTGCCGCCGTAGTCGATCGCGCGATGGTGCGCCTCGCCATAGCCCGTCGAGCCGCGATACTCCGGCGCGAGGATCACGTAGCCGCGCTGCACGGCCTCGATGATGAACGGCAGGTAGTTCTGGTCCCAATTCCCGTGGACGCCGCCGTGCACCCAGACCATCGCGGCGTGACCCTTGGCGCGCGGGTTGAGCGGCGAGAACACATACGCCGGGATCTCCATGCCATCGATCTCCGAGCGATACGTGATCTTCTCGAAGCGCATCACTCCACGGCTGCGCGCGGCGAAGATGCTATCGGTGCGTGCCTTGTTCTCGATGGCCTCGGCGTAGTCCGAGACGGGATGGTCTTCGGGACGGTTGCTGACGTAGAGCTGGCGGGCGCGCGCCGAGTCCATGGGGACTTGCTGGCGGGCCTGCTGGGCGGCGAGCGGAACGGAGACGAGGGCCACGAGGGCCAAGAGGAGTGGGCGCATATGTCGTATTATATGCAATCATGATCGCCTACGACCCGAAGAAGTGGCTGCGCGTGCTGTTCGACTTCCCGCGCAGCCCGGTGTTCCGGACCCTCTTTCTCGATGTCGTGGGCGCCGGCGCCTGGGCGGCGCTGGTGGTCTGGGTCGAGACCGAGTGGCTGCGTGTCGCCGTGCCGCTGGGGCCCTCGTTCCTCTCCATCCTTGGCATCATCCTTGGCCTGCTGTTGGTCTTCCGGACCAACACGGCCTACGATCGCTGGTGGGAGGGTCGTCGGCTTTGGGGCCAGCTGGTGAATGTGTCGCGGGGCTTCGCGCGGCAACTGGCCGCCGCGCCCCTCGAGCGTCGGGCGGTGTACGCCTCGCTGCTCGCCGAGTTTCCTGGCGCGCTGACCACGCACCTGCGCCGCGAACGTGGGGCCGGCGGGCCACATGTGCCGAACCAGATCCTGAGTGCCCTGCATCGCGAGATCCGCGAGGATGCCGCGTCCGGCGCGCTCGGCCCCGATGCCCTGCTCCGCCTTTCGCCGCAACTGCAGCAGTTCGACGACGTGCTCGGCGCCTGCGAACGCATCCGGAACACGCCGATCCCGTTTTCGTACTCGAGCTATGTGAAGCAGTTCGTCGTGTTGTACGCCTTCATCATGCCCTTTGGGCTGGTGCAGGAGTTCGGCTACGGCACCGTGATCGCGTCGATGTTCACCTTCTTCGCGACGATGGGCCTTGAACTGCTGGCCGGCGAGATCGAAGAGCCCTTCGGCACGGACATCAACGACCTGCCGCTGGAAGACATCACCGGGGTGATTTCCCGCGACGTGCGGGCGATTCTCGTGGCGGACTGAACGGACGGCGGCGGCGTGAGGCCGCCGCGTCGTTCAGCGCAGCACCAGCGTCGGCTCGACGAGCACCGGGAAGTTCACCGAGTTCGCGATGTAGCACTCCTCGTGCGCCTCGTGGTGGAGCTTGGCGAAGCTGTCCGCGTCAGGAGCGTTCGCGCTCACCGTGACGACGGGCTTGAGTGTCACGCGGGTGAGGGCCGTCTTACCGTCAGCGCGCTTCTCCATCACGCCTTCGGCGGCGTCTTCGTAGGATTCCACTACGGCGCCATGCTTGGAGAGCAGGGACAGTGCGAAGAGCATGTGACAGCTGCTCAGCGCCGCGACCAAGGCTTCTTCGGGATCTACCGCGGCGGCTACGGACAGCGGCGCAGGTACCGCCTGCGGTGACGCCGAGGCGGGGACGCTGACGCCTTCATCGAAGTGCCAGGTATGACCGCGCGAATACTTCTGCTTCAGGAACTCGTCGCTGCCGCGGTTCCATGTAATTGTGGCGAAGTATCGACCCATGTGCACCTGTGGTGGATGACTCGTTCGTAATGTGAGTGTATCGCAGTGCAGCGCAAGCTTACCGTTGTGCCCTCACTCGTCGAGCAGTCGCCGCACCGCAGGCTCAAGGCTCAGCGGAGCCACCGGCCCAATCACCGTATGCCGGATCTTCCCGCCGCGGTCGAGCAGGAACGACGTCGGATACCCCCGCAGGCCGCCGAACATCGCTTCGGCCTCGCTCCCGACATGCGCAATCGGATACGTGACGCCCCGTTCGCGCACGAAGTCCCGCACGGCCTGCGTGCTGGCGCGGTCCACGGCCAAGCCCACCACCACGAACCCGTCCGCCGCGTGCCGATCGTGCATGCGCTGCAGCGCCGGCATCTCTACCCGACAGGGTGTGCACCAGGTGGCCCAGAAGTTGACCAGCACGACCTTGCCTCGCAGCGACTCCGCGCTGAGCGGCTCGCCCTCAAGTGAGACGAAGGCATACGGCGGAGTGGTCGAGGGACCCGACTCGACCCCGACCACGGCGCCGAGGTGGGGCAAGAGACGCGGGGCGGCCCAGATCAGGATCGCCGCGGTCAGCAAGTTCGACAGCGTGAGATACCGACGCAGTCGCTGCCAGCGCGAAGTCGTGGACGCGTCTGACGCCCCCTCAGGGGCCGTGGTCTGTTCCTTCTGGAGCTCGCTCACGAGTGGACAATACCGCAGCGGGGAGAGAAGTTCTCTGCCACCTCGCGGCGGTTGTGCCAGCGAGGATGTCCGCCACCCCGTGCAGAACCCGCTGCGATTCAATCGCCGCGACTTCCCTGATCGGAGCGCTGTCGATGCGTGTCCCTGTCTTTGCTCACCGTCTCGTCATGGCCGTTCTGGCCGCCGTGTCCTTTGTGCCACTCAGCCTTAGGGCGCAGGACAGCAGCAGCGCGCGCCCCGCGCGACGCACGGGCCTCCCACTGGAAGCCACGCGCTCCTGGGCGCTGAACACCACGGAAGGCTCGTGGCTCTCCGTCGACATCGCGCCCGACGGCCAGTCGCTGGTCTTCGACATGCTCGGCGACCTCTACACCATGCCCATCGCGGGCGGAACGGCGCGGGCGCTCACGAACGGCATGCCCTTCGATGCGCAGCCGCGTTTCTCGCCGGACGGCAAGCATCTCGTCTATGTGAGCGACGAGGATGGTGGCGACAATCTTTGGTTGCTCGAGCTGGCGTCGGGGAAGAAGACGCAGCTGACGCGCGGCAAGACGAATCGCTACGTCTCGCCCACGTGGACGCCCGACGGCCAGTACGTCATCGCGGCACGGGCTCCGTTCCGCGGTGGCACCACGAAGCTCTGGATCTACCATCGTGACGGCGGCAACGGCACGCAGTTGATTGCGGCCACGGGCAACGCCGCGACGCAAGCGCACTCGGGCCCGACGGTGACCCGCGACGGCCGCTATGTGTGGTTCGCCGAACGCAATGGCGCCTGGCACTACAACGCGAACTTCCCGCAGTATCAGCTGGTCCGCTACGATCGCGAGACCGGACGCGCGATCACGCAGACGTTTGGCTACGGCTCCGCCGCACGGCCGACGCTCTCACCCGATAACCGCTACGTGGTGTACGGCTCGCGCTTCGATGCACAGACGGGCCTGCGCATCCGCGACCTGACGACCAGCGAAGACCGCTGGCTCGCCTTCCCCACGCAGCGCGACGATATGGAATCGCGCGCCGCACTCGACGCGCTGCCGGGCATGGCCTTCACGCCGGATGGTCGCCATGTGATCGCGTCGTATGGCGGCAAGCTGTGGCGCATTGCCGTCGATGGCGCGGGGCAGACGGAAATCCCCTTCCGTGTCGAGGCGCAGATCGCCGCCGGTCCGCGCGTGCAGTTCGAGTACAACGTGCCGGACTCGTCGACGTTCGTCGCGCGACAGCTGCGTGATCCCGTGCTCTCACCGGACGGTCGTCGCCTCGCCTTCACGGTGCTCGATCGCCTCTATGTGATGGACTGGCCCAACGGCACACCGCGCCGCGTCACGAATGCCGACGTCGTGGAGGCGCAACCCGCGTGGTCGCCGGATAGCCGCCAGCTGGCGTACGTGACCTGGGAAGGCAGCGTCGGTCGTCTCATGCGCATCGCGGTCGAGCAGCGCAACGCATCGGCGGCGGCGCTCACCTCGGAGCCGGCGTTCTATCAGCAGCCCGCGTGGTCGCCCGATGGCCGGCGCGTGGTGGCGATCCGTGGACCGGCCCGCGCCTTTGCCGTCGCCACGGCGAACGGCGCGCCCGGTGCGGCGACGGAGTTCGTCTGGGTGCCCGCCACCGGCGGCGCGGCGACTGTCATCGCCGAGACGCAGGGGCGCACGCGGCCGCACTTCACGCAGGACAACGAGCGCATCTATCTCTCCAGCGGCCAGGGACTCTCGTCCATCCGCTGGGATGGCACGGACGAACGGCGCATCGTGCGCGTGACGGGACCGGTGGCCCCGGGCTCGAGCATCGAGTGCATCGAGTCGCACGTGTACTGCGAGTCCGACGCCGACGAGCCCCGCGAAGACAATCCGCCGCCGCCGGCAGGACTCACGGTCATGGCACCGCGTGGCGATCAAGCCTTGGCCGCGGTCGGCAACCATCTCTACATCGTCACCGTGCCGCAGGTCAGCGGTGACGCCGTCACCATCTCGGTGGCCAACGCCGAGAATGCGGCGTTCCCGTCGCGGAAGCTCACCGACATCGGCGGACAGTTCCCGTCGTGGGCCTCGAGCGGCCGCGCCGTGCTCTGGGGCATCGGCAATGCCATCGTGCGCTTCGAGCTCGATTCGGCGCGCGCACGTGAACTCGCCCTGCGCGACACGGCCTCCTGGCGCGACGATACCACCAAGAAGCCGCGTCCCTACACGCCGGATGAGCGGCGCGTCAGCGTGAGCATCGCGCGCGACATCCCGCAGGGCGCACTCGTCCTGCGCGGCGGTCGTGCCGTGACCATGCGCGGCACCGAGATCATCGACAACGCCGATATCGTCATCGTCAACAATCGCATTCGCGCCGTCGGTGCGCGCGGCAGCGTGGAGATTCCCGCCGGCGCGACTATCCGCGATATCTCGGGCCGCACCGTCACGCCGGGCTTCGTGGACACCCACGCGCACATGTGGCCGTCCTGGGGCATCCACAAGGCACAGCCTTGGATGTACCTCGCCAACCTCGCCTACGGCGTGACGACCACACGCGATCCGCAGACCGCCACCACCGACGTGCTCACCTACAGCGACATGGTCGAGAGTGGTCTCGCCATGGGTCCGCGGGTGTACAGCACCGGCCCGGGCGTGTTTTGGGAGGAGAACGTCCGTAACCTCGAAGACGCACGG
>PNKF01000095.1 GCA_013822285.1 Gemmatimonas sp. | reverse complement strand
TGTGGTGGTGTATGCGCTCACCCGCTGACGCGATGCGCCGCGCCTGGCGCGCGGAGGGCCTGCTGCGCGGTCTCGCGCTGGCAGCCGTGGTGGCGGCGATCATCGCGGCGCTGTGGCAGAACCGGCGCAGCGACGACGCACTGCCGGCGTTGCACGTGGACATCGCTGGCGCGCCGTCGGCGATCGCCCGTGACTCGCTCGCGGCGCTCGCGCGCGCTGGACGGACGCTCACGTGGTCCGGTGACCTGCGGGCGGTGACGGCCGTGGCCGAGCCGCTGCGTGAGCCGGTGGCTGGCTGGCGCGTGGCCGTCGTGGGTGACGCTGCGCTCGCGCTGCGTGATTCGCTGGATCTCCTCGACTCGCTCGACCTCGTCGATTCGTCGATCTCGCGCGAACCTCGGGTCACGAGCGGCTTGCTCACCACCGAGCCGACCCGCGGGCCGGTGCAGGTGCACGAGGCAGGGACGGTGGCGATGGCCGCGGTCTCGAGTGCCGAGGCGCCGCTGGGGGTGTTCGTCTACGCTCGCGCCGGCTGGGAATCACGCTTTGCGATCACCGCACTCGAAGAGCTTGGATGGGCCGTCGACGCGCGCCTCACGCTGGGCCGAGAGCGGCTTGTGGCACAGGGCAGTGCAGCGCCGACCCTGACGCGGCATGGCGTCATCGTCGTGTTCGATAGCGCGACCGCACGGCGCGACGCGTCGGCGCTGCAGCGCTTTGCGACTGCGGGAGGCGGCGTCGTCCTCGCGGGTGACGCGGCGCCGACGCGCGCCCTTCCGGCGCGCAATGACAGCATCTCGATTGGCGTCGGCGATAGCAGCATCGTGGTCTTCGGGCGTCGCCTGGGCCGTGGGCGACTGCTCGAGCTCCGCGAGCCCGAGACATGGCGCTGGCGCATGCAGGGCGAGGGAGCGGCGGTCGAAGCGCATCGGACGTTCTGGTCGCGCCTCGTCGGCGTGGCGGCTCCGGTGGGTAGGAGGTCCGCCAACGGCGCAATCGCGACCGGCGCGCCAGCGCTCGGTCACGAGGAGGTGAGTGCATCGGCGCCACGCGCCGCCGTCGTGCACGCGCTCGGTCCGGAGCGGCCGGAGCCACGCCGCGCGCCACTCACGGCGAGCGCCTTCCCATGGTGGCTCGCCCCGATCATCCTGTTGGCGCTGTTCACCGAATGGGCATCAAGACGTCGTCGAGGAGCACCGTGACGCTCGCGTTCATCTCGCATGCCGACTGCGGTCGGCATGACAATGGTTGGAGGCACCCCGAGCACGTGGGGCGCGTGCGCGCCATCACCAGCGCGCTCAAGTACCACCCGGAGCTGTTCATGTCGCTCGAGCTGCTCGAGGGACGGCACGCCACGGAGCAGGAGCTCGCGCTCTGCCACGATCCCGCGTACATCGCCGCCGTGCGCGAGCTCAGCGCCGCCGGCGGTGGGCGCTTCGATGCCGATACCGTGGTGAGCGAAGGCAGTTGGGACGCGGCGCGCGCGGGGGCAGGTTGCGTGCTCGAGGCTGTCGAGCGCGCGCTGGATGGGCGCAATCCGCGTAGCTTCTGCGCCGTCCGGCCGCCGGGACATCACGCGCTGCGCGCGCAGGGTATGGGCTTCTGTCTCTTTGGCAACGTCGCGATCGCTGCCAAGCACGCACTGGCACTTGGCGCAGAGCGCGTGCTCATCGTCGACTGGGACGTGCATCACGGCAATGGTACGCAGGCGCTGGTGGAAGATGACGCGCGCATCCACTTCGTCTCGATGCACCAGTGGCCCTGGTATCCGGGGTCTGGCGCCGCCGAAGATCGCGGACCGTTGGGCACGGTGTGGAATGTGCCGATGGGGCCGGGCTTCGCGGCTCGCACGTACCTTGATGCGCTCTTCGCCGCCGTCGATGCGGCGACCGCTGGCTGGACCCCCGATCTCGTGCTGGTCTCCAGCGGCTTCGACTCCATGGCGCGCGATCCCCTCGGCGGGTTCACGCTGGAAGTGGAGGACGTGGCGGCGCTCACGCGCGGACTGGTCGAGCGCGCCGATCGCTGGTGCGGCGGGCGGCTGGTCAGTGCTCTCGAGGGCGGCTACGATCCCGCTCGCGTGGCGGAGGGGGTGGTGGCACAGCTGAAGGCCCTGCAATGACGCCGTCTGGCGGTCTGCGCCGCACGCCGTAGCTTTTCGTCATGCCGAAGAAGCGCCGTGCCTCGCTCCGCCTCCACAAGCACGAGCGGCACCACGCGCCGCCCGCTCACGCGACGCCGCGCAGCTGGTTCCGCGATGCCCACGGCCACACGCATCGCGACCTCGACGTTGCGGCGCTGACGCACGCGGTGAACTCCGGCGAAGGCCTGCTCTGGGTCGATGTGCAGGCCGAGAGCGCGGAGCAACGCGCCCTGCTCGCCAATGTGTTCAAGTTCCACCCCCTGAGCATCGAGGACACGACGTCCGCCGAGGGGCGCGTCAAGGTCGAGGAGTTCCCGTCGTACTGCCTGGTGGTCGTCCGCGGCGTGCGATTCGTGGCGGAGACGGAGGACCTCTACGACATCGAGACGTTCAACCTCTGGACCTTCGTCGGCCGCAACTTCGTGGTCACGGTGCACGGGCCGCATGCGCCAGGGGTCGATGCGGCGATCGATCGCCTCAGTCGAGATCCGTCGCTGCTGGAACGAGGCCCCGGCCGCCTGATGCACCACATCCTCGACGCCACGGTGGACGCGTACTTCCCGATCATCGACCAGCTCGATGAGTTCGTGGACGGCCTCGAGGAGCGCGTCTTCGTGCACTTCGACCAAGAGGCCCTGCGCGACATCTTCTCCGTGAAGCGCTTGGTGCTCACCCTGCGCCGCCATCTCTCGCCGATGCGCGAGGTGTTCAACGTGCTGCAGAGTCGGCCGTCGCCGCACGTGTCGCCCGAGGCGCAGGTGTATTTCCGCGACGTCTACGACCACGTGATCCGGCTCAACGAGAATCTCGATACCTATCGCGACCTGCTCTCGAGCACGCTCGACTCGTACCTGACCCAGATTTCCAACCGCATGGGCATGGTCACGAAGGGGCTGACGGTCGTCGCGACGCTCAGCGTGCCCTTCGTGGTGGTCAGCGGCATGTGGGGCATGAACTTCGCCCACATCCCGCTCTCCGACTGGCCGCACGGCTTCTGGGTCATGTTGGCGGTGCAGTTGGGACTGGGCGGTGGGCTCGTATGGCTGCTGCGCCGCAACGGTTGGCTCTAGATTTGAATCGTGTTCTGCCCTGACTGCGGTACCTGGAACCGGAGCGCCCTGCGCCACTGTGCGCAGTGCAACCGTGCGCTGCCCGACCTGCCGTCGGCGGTGGACGCGCCCGACCACCTGATCACCTCGCTGCGCCACGCGACGGGGCACCGGTACCGCATCGTGCGCCGCATCGGTGCCGGTGGCATGGCCGACGTGTACGAGGCGCGCCATCATCTGCTCAACCGCCCACTCGCGGTGAAGGTGATGCACGCACACCTCGCGCGTGATCGCGAGATGCGTGAGCGCTTCCGCCGCGAGGCCGAGGCGGCGAGCCGGCTCGCGCACCCATTCATCTGCGCGCCGCTGGACTACGGCGAAACTGAAGACGCCGTGTATCTCGTGTTGCCGTTCCTCGGCGGTGGCTGCCTCGCCGACGATCTCATGCGCGATCGCACCGTGGATGTGGCGCGCACCGCACGCATCGCCGCGCAGGTCGCGACGGCGCTCGACTACGCGGCACGCCAAGGCGTCATCCACCGCGACGTGAAGCCCGACAACGTGCTCTTCGATGCGGACGGCAACGGCATCCTCACGGACTTTGGCATCGCGACGGCGTACTTCCACGGCCGCATGACGGCCGGCGGCCGCGCCATGGGCACGCCGCACTACATGGCGCCGGAGCAGGCCATGGGACGCTTCGTCGATGGCCGCGCCGACCTCTACGCCGTCGGCGTGATGATGTACGAATGCCTCACCGGTGCGACGCCCTTCGACGGACCAGACGGCTACGCCATCGGCTACAAGCACGTGCACGAACTGCCGAAGCCCTTACTCGACGCCGCGCCCGATGTGCCCGTTGGGCTCGCCGCGATCGTGATGGCCTTGCTCGAGAAGGATCCGAACGCGCGCTACCAGCGCGGACACGATCTCGCCGAGGCCATCTACCACTGGATGCACGAGACCGGGATCCGCGAAGAGCCCCCGGTGCGCGCCGCGCGGCCCGTGTGATGGCGACCGCCGCGCGGCTCGTCGAGGTCGCGCTGCCGCTGCCGCTGCTGCGCACCTTCACCTACGCAGTACCCGCCGAAACACGACACCCCGTGCACGCGGGCAGTCGTGTCGTCGTGCCCGTGCGTGGCAAGCGCGTGATCGGCATCTGCGTCGGCGAAAGCGACGGCAGTGCGCTCGCCGGAAAGGAAGCCAAGCCGCTGCTCGACGTGCCGGATCCCACGCCGGCGCTGCCCGCCGACCTGCTCGCTGTGTGCCGGTGGATCAGCGAGTACTACATCGCGCCGCTGGGCCTCGTCTGCCGTAGCGTCCTGCCCGCGGCGCTCACCAGCGCCATCAAGCCCGACGCCCCGGGCAAGCAGGAGCGCATCCTCGTCATCGTGGGCGAGCTGCCGACGTTGACCGCGCGCGACGAGGCCTTCAAGCGCGCGCCGCAGCAACGTCAACTCTACGAGCTGCTCGAGCAGCTCGGTGGCCGTGCACCGGTCGCGCATCTCGTCGAACAGCTGGGGTGTACGCCGAGCGTGGTGCAGGGCTTGGTCAAGCGCGGCCATGTGCGCATCGAACAGGCCACACGCCTGCGCGATCCCTTCGCCGAGCGCGCGATCGCGAGCGCTCCGCAGCCCACGCCGACCCCTGCGCAGCACGAGGCCATTCAGCGCATCGTCACCAGCGCGCGTGGGGCCGTCACCCTGCTGCACGGCATCACCGGCAGCGGTAAGACGCTGGTGTATCTCGAAGTGCTGAGGGAAGTCGTGCTGACGCAAGGCAAGTCGGCGATCGTCCTCGTACCCGAGATCGCCCTCACGCCGCAGGCCGTCGACCGCTTCCGGGCCGTCTTCGGCGACCAAGTCGCCGTGCTGCACTCCGGACTCAGCGACGGCGAACGATTGGACGCCTGGCGCGCGCTGCAGCGCGGGGAGCGCCGCATCGCCGTCGGTGCGCGCTCGGCCATCTTCGCGCCGCTGGCTAATCTTGGCGCAATCATCGTCGACGAAGAACACGAGACGAGCTACAAGCAGGCCGAGACGCCGAGGTACCACGCGCGCGAAGTGGCGATGATGCGGGCGCGTGAGACCGGTGCGCGCTGCGTGCTCGGGTCCGCGACACCGTCGCTCGAGACCTGGGTGAACGCGCGCGATGGTCGCTACGGGATGATCGCGCTGCCCGATCGCGTCGGGGGTGGCGCGCTGCCAGCCGTGCGCATCGTCGACCTGCGTGAGGAACTGCGCGCAGCGCCGGCGCCTGATCGCGCGAAGCGCGCCGTGTTGAGCGCGCCGTTGGAGCGCGCACTGCACGAGCGCCTCGCCCGTGGCGAGCAGAGCATCCTCCTGCTGAACCGCCGCGGCTACGCGAGCTTCGTGCAGTGCGAAGAGGGGCACGTCGCGACCTGCCCCAACTGCTCGATCTCCCTCACGTACCACCGCACGCCGGAGCGCCTCGTCTGCCACTACTGCATGCATCAGGCACCGGCCGATGCCAACTGCAGTGACTGCGGCCTCCCGCTCAAGCGCCAGCGCGGGCTCGGCACGCAGCAGGTGGAACGGCTCTTAGTCGAGACGCTGCCGACGGCGCGCGTGGCGCGGATGGACGTCGACACCACCAGTGGAAAGTGGGCGCACACCGAGATCTTGGATCGCGTGGCGCGCGGTGAGGTCGACATCCTGCTCGGCACGCAGATGATTGCCAAGGGGCTCGATTTTCCGAACGTGACCTTGGTGGGCGTCATCGATGCGGACATCGGCATCAACATGCCGGATTTCCGCAGCTCGGAGCGCACGTTCCAGTTGCTGAGCCAGGTGGCGGGGCGCGCGGGCCGCGGTCCGAAGGGCGGGGACGTGTTCATCCAGACGCGCGCCCCGAGCCACCACGCCGTCCGCTGCGCGATGACGCATGACTATCACGGCTTCGTCGCCGAGGAGTTGCCGTCGCGCGAGTCGCCCGCGTATCCACCGACGCTGCGCCTGGCCAATGTCGTCGTGAGCGGCCTTGATGAGCCCGCGGTGACCGATTTCGCGACGCAGGTGGCCGACTGGCTCACGCAGGCCGACCTGCGCTTCTCGCTGGGCGTCACCCTGCTGGGGCCGGCGCCCTGCCCGCTGGAGCGCATCAAGAACCGCTGGCGCTGGCATGTGCTGCTCAAGAGCGAGCGACAGGCACCCCTCACGCGGCTGCTGCGCGGCCTCCTGACGGGCCTCGAGGTGCCGGCGCGGCACGATCTGCGCCTCGTCGCTGACCGCGACCCTGTCAGCCTGCTGTGAGGGCCTGAGCCCGCCTCGCCGCGTCGCCGCCGGCGCAGCGGCAGGTTCCATCCGGCCCCCTCGGGGGCGAGATTTCAGGGATGACGCAGACCATCCCCCTCGGCTCCGACGCGCGCGAGCGCTTCCTCCTCGAAATCGCGGCCGTGCTCGCACCTGAGCGCATCGTGGAGGCGCATTTCTTCGCACCGCTGCGGCAGGGGCAGATCGAGACGGGCGTGTGCGTCCTGGGGGCCTTGCCCGAGGGGGCGGATCCGCTGCCGACCGCACCGGCCGTCGCAGTTGATGCCGGCGAGGCCGGCGACCCACCCGCCGAGGCCTCTGCTGATTTGGATACCGAGGCGTCCGTCGATGCTTCGGTGCCGACCGAGGCCGCTGCCGACGCTGCCGTGGACGCTGCCGCGGACGCAGCATTCCCCCAAGGCGCCCGCATCTCCTCGCGCCACGTCGTGTACTCCGCGCGCTACCGCTGGACCCGCAAGGGTCCGGAGCGCGGCAAGTGGGAGTCCGAGGTGGTCGCCGAGGCCGACGCCCCGCTGCTGACGGTCGAGGCCGTGGTGCAGGGCGTACAGCAGCGCGCCAGCGAGCCGATCGAAGTGCAGAAGATCGATGGGGACGCCGTGCGGGCGATGATCGCCCAAGCCCAGCAGCAGTGGCCGAAGACGGCGTAACCTCCGCCTTCGTGCGGTACCTTCGCGAGCACAACCTGCCCGTCACGGCGCAGCGGCTCGCGATTGCCGAAGTGTTGCTCAGCGCGGATCGTCACTTGTCCGCCGAAGAAGTGGCGGACGAAGTCAGCGCGCAGGGGCGCAAGGTCGGCACCGCGACCGTGTATCGCACCATCGACACCTTGCTCGAGAGTGGACTCATCGTCGAGCGCGACTTCGGCGAGGGCTTTCGCCGCTTCGAGCCCGCGCGCGACGTGCCGAATCACGAGCATCTCGTCTGCACGCAGTGCGGCAAGGTCGAGGAGTTCCGCGACGAGCGTCTCGAGCGCATGACCACCATCGTGGCGGAGTCGCGCGGATTCGCGCGGCAAAGCCATCGTCTCGTCATTCACGGCGTCTGCCGTGACTGCCAACGCGGCGCCGCGGCGGCGCCTGCGTCCACGCCTTCCCCCTGGGGGCGCCGTTAACCAATGGAAACTGCCGCATCGCTGAGTCTCGCCATCGCCTTCGGCGCCGGTCTCCTCAGCTTCCTCAGTCCCTGTGTGCTGCCCCTCGTGCCCAGCTACATCACGTTCATCACGGGCATGAACTACGAGGACCTCCAGGGTTCGCGCAAAGACACGCTGATCCACGCGCTGCTCTTCGTCATCGGCTTCTCGCTGATCTTCCTCGCCCTCGGTGCCGGCGCGACGGTCTTCGGGCAGCTCATGATCCAGAACCGCGA
>PNKF01000094.1 GCA_013822285.1 Gemmatimonas sp. | reverse complement strand
TCGCCGAAGGGATCGATGGCCAGCATCGCGCCTTCGAGATCGAGCAGGTTGTTGAAGCTCAGCTCCTTGCCGCCATGTTGCTTGAGCGCCCCAAGGCCCGCGCCCTGGCGCTCGACGTAGAACGCCGCGGCCTGCCCAGGATTCTCGCCGTAGCGCAGCGTCTGCACGCGCTCGTAGCCCAGCGCGAGCCGTTCGGGGAAACGCTCGCCGCGCTGCGTGGCGAACCATCCGCTGATGGCCGCGTCATACGTCGCCGTGTGCGCGTACACCTTCTCGGCCAAGTCGCGACGCAGCTCATGCGCGTCACCACCGTTCGTGATCGCTTCGAGCACGCGGCCATAGTCCGCGGGATCCACCACCACCGTGACGCTGGCGAAGTTCTTGGCTGCTGAGCGCAGCATGGATGGGCCACCGATGTCGATCTGCTCGATCACTTCTTCGGGCGCGAGGCCGGGCTTGGCGGCCGTCTCGCGGAAGGGATAGAGGTTCACGCAGACGAGGTCGATCGGCGCGATGCCATGCTCGGCGATCGCCGCCATGTGTTCGGGCAGGTCACGGCGCGCGAGCAATCCGCCGTGCACGACGGGATGCAGCGTCTTCACGCGGCCGTCGAGCATCTCGGGGAAGTTTGTGATCTCGCTGATGTCGCGCACGGGCAACTGAGCGGCGCGCAGCGCCTTCGCGGTGCCGCCGGTCGAGACCAGCACATAGCCGCGCTCGACGAGGCCGCGCGCGAAGTCGACGAGGCCAGTCTTGTCAGAGACGGAAAGCAGGGCAACAGGCATTACGGCAACTCACGGTCAAAGTCGAAATCGGGGACGCCATGCACGCGGCCGTCGGGGCCGAGCGTGATGGCGCCGCTTGTCAGCAGATGGAGACTCCAGGGATACAACCGGTGCTCGGCGGCCAGCACGCGCGCGCCGAGCGAGTCGGCGCTGTCGTTGCTGCGCACGGGCACGGGCCACTGCGCGACGATGGCGCCTTCGTCATAGTGCTCGCTGACGAAGTGCACGGTCGGCCCACTCACGCGGGCCCCGGCGGCGAGCACGGCCGCGTGCACGCGAGCGCCGTACATGCCGGGGCCGCCGAAGGCGGGCAGCAACGCGGGATGCACGTTGAGCATGCGGCCGTGAAAGCGGCGCACGACGTCGAGTGGGATGAGCCGCAGGTAGCCGGCCAGCGCGATATGCGTGATGGCATGCTGCTGCAGCAGCGCATCGAGCGACTCGTTGCGCTCCTTCGGCAGGTGCACGGCGGGCACGGACCAACTCCGGGCGCGTTCGAGTGCCCCCGCCGCCACGCGATCCGAGACCACCAGCGCCAGCTCAGCGCTCGCCGCAGGGCCCCGCGCGACGAGGTCGTCGCGGATGGCCTGGAGGTTGCTGCCGCTGCCAGAGGCGAGGACAGCGAGTCGAGCGCGTGGGGTCGTCACGGGCGGAACTTAGCGCGTCAGGAGAAGAGTGACGAGCACGACTCAGGGCGCCTGATGGTCGAGGACCATCGCAACCGCATCGGCCAGCGTCGCGGCGACTGCAGCCCCGTGCTCGGCGCGGGTCATCTCGTCACTGGGCGTATCGAGGCTGGGCACCAGGATGCCACGACCGCCGAGCGCGAGGGCGGGGGCCACGTCGCGAAAGCGGTCGCCGATGAACAGCGAGCGCGTGACGTCGAGGCCGAGGTCGCGCGCGGCGTTGCGATGCAACAGCGTGCCCGGCTTGCGGCACTCACAAGGGCCGCTGCGCTCGGGCTCGTGCGGGCAGTGGTAGCTGGCGTCGAGCGTGATGCCCTCGGCCGCGAGCAGGGCGTCGAGCCGGTCGCGCACGGCGAGGTAGTCCTGCTCCGTGAGCAGGCCACGCGCGATGCCAGATTGATTCGTGATCACGACCAGCGCATAGCCAGCGTCGCGGAGACGGTGCAGCGGCGCGGCGATGTCCGGGAGCAGACGGACGAGCGCGGGATCGCGCAGGTAGTGCGCGTCGTGGATCAGCGTGCCGTCGCGGTCGAGAAAGGCGGCGGGGCGCAGCGTGCTCACGGGCGGCGGGCCGTGCTGTCGCGCGGAGGCGGCGGTGGCCGTCGGTTCGGCGCGGCGGTGCCCGTGGAATCACGCGGAGGCGGCGGAGGCAGCACACGCAGCTCGCGTTCGGCGGTCACGCTGCGATTGTTGAGGCCCTGCGCGTCACGAATGCGGAAGCGATACAGCCCAGGCGCCAACGGCTTCGCAAGCGGTGCGGTCCACTGCGTCACGGGCACGACACGCTTGAACACCGGCCGAGCGATCGTTTCTGCCGCTGCTGTATCAGCAGCGGCCGTGTCGGCGGCGGCAGTGTCGCGGGGTTCGGGGCGCGTGTTCTCGACGCGCACGGTGTCAGGCGCACGGGGGGCAGGGACGGCGCGTTCGCCGCGCACGGCGGCCGTGTCTGCGCTGGAGTCCGCGGCTGCAGCAGCTGCGGCGGCGGAGTCACGCGCGGCGTCGGCGCGCACGCGGGCCAGCGAATCGTAGACCGCGCTGGGAATGAACGGCCCACCGAGGGGAATCACGGCGGAGTCCGCACCCACGAGCTCCACGCTGCGCCCATCCCAATCGGCGACGATGCCGCGATCGAGGCGGATGCGGATCGCCGTGGAGTCGAGCCACTCCACGAGCTCGAGTCGCGGCGGCAGGGTGTCGCGGCCGTAGGCGTAGAGCTCCAGCGAGGCGGTGTCGAGCAGCGCGACGCGCGCCGCGTCGGAGATCTCACGGAACGAGATGCGGCGGTCGCTGTTAGCATCTACCCAGGCACGGACTTCGTAGGTGCCCGGCGTGAGCTCGCGGACGCGAAACATGCCCAGCGAGTCGGCGCGCGCCGTCCAGCGGAACAGCGTGTCGGCACGGCGAAACAGATCGACGCGCGCCCCCGCGGCGGGGCGCCCCGTCGTCCAATCGAACACGACGCCGGAGACTTCGCCGCGGGGAATCGTCGCGCCCGTGGAGAAGACGAAGCTGAACGGCTCGGTGACGCGATTGCCGCGCAGGTCGGCCAAACCCGGGAGCATGGTTACGCGATACGCCGTGTTCGGTCGGAATCCACGGCGCGGGCGCAGTTCGAGTGCTTCGCGTCGCCACACGACTTCGTCCGTGCCGTCGCTCGGCGAAAGCACGAGCAGTCCATTGAGACCGCTCGCGCCGCCGCTGGCACCAGCGCCCGGCGCCGCAGCGGCGGCGGAGCTCGCCGAACTCCGCTCGCTGACCACTTCGTCAAACCGCAGCACCACCGCAGGAACGCGCACATTCACGGCGTTGGAGTCGGGCAGGATCTGCTGCAGCAGCGGCAACTCGGTATCCGGTGGCCCACCGGGCGGCATGCCCTGCGACGCGCAGCCGACGACCGCCGCGACGAGCGTGGCGGCCATCACCGCGAGCGCCGAACTGCGGCGCATCAGCCGGCCAACTCCGCGAGCTTCTGCGTCATCTGCGCCACGCGATCGGCCCACTCGCGTTCCTTGGCGCGTTCGGCCTCGACGACGGCCGGTGGTGCCTTGGCCGTGAACTTCTCGTTGCTGAGTCGGCCGCGAAGCGCCTCGAGCTGCTTGCTCAGGTTCTCGATCTCCCCGCTGAGTCGCGCACGTTCCTTCGCCATGTCCACCATGCCGGCGAGGGGCAGCGAGAGCTCGAGCTTGCTGGCGAGCACGGCCTGCGCCGCGGCACCAGCCGGCGGCGCGTCCGTCGAGATCTCACAGCGCGCAAGACGCTGCACGAGCACCGCGCTAGCGGTCAGCGCCTCGAAGGCGTCGGCACTGGCACCACCGCGTGCCAAGAATGCCTTGATCGGTGTGCCAGGCTGCACGCCGTATTCGCTGCGCAGGCCGCGGATGGCGTCGATGGCCTCACGCACGGCGTCGAAGGCGACACCGGCGTCCGCAGCTGCCGCACGCGTCGTCGGCCAGGGCGCCACCGCGAGGAAGGCGCCCGGCCTGCGCGACGGCAGGCGCTGCCACAGCGCTTCCGTGACGAAGGGCATGATGGGATGCAGCAAACGCAGGCCTTGGTCGAAGACATGCACCAATACCCGCCGCGCGGTCTCGCGGTCCGCGCCCGGTTGCGCGAGCCGCGGCTTCACGGCCTCGACGTACCAGTCGGCGAGTTCGTTCCACACGAAGCGGCGCGCCGCTTCAGCGTAGGCATCCAAGCGCATGCCCTGCTGACGCTGCTGCTCTGGCCACTGCGTGCCCGAAGGCCGCGAGGGGCCGAGCGCGGCATCGCACTCGGTGATCGCGGCATCGAGGCGGCCGAGGATCCAGCGATCTTCGAGGCGAAGCGCGCTCGCGTCGAGATCGGCGAACGAGCCGATGGGTTCGTCGCCCACCTGCAGCAGCAAGAAGCGCCCGATGTTCCAGAGCTTGGTGGCGAAGTTGCGACCCGGCGCGAAGGACTTATCGAGGTCGTTCGGGTCGAGCATCACGTCCACGCCAAGGCCCATGCCCTGGATCAGCGTCCATCGCAGCGCGTCGGCGCCGTAACGGTCGACGACGTCGAGCGGGTCTATTCCGTTACCTAGCGACTTACTCATTTTGCGATGCTGCATGTCGCGCACGGTGCCGTGCAGGTACACGGTGTGGAACGGCGGCTTGCCAGCGAAGGCGTAGCCGCTCATCACCATGCGCGCGACCCAGAAGAACAGGATCTCCGGCGCCGTGACCAGCACGTCGCTGGGGAAGAAGGCCTTGAGGTCCTTGGCGTCTTCCTTGGGCCAGCCCATCGTGCTGATGGGCCAGAGCCACGACGAGAACCAGGTGTCGAAGACGTCTTCGTCCTGCGAGACGATCTTCGCGCCGCACTGGCGGCACGCGGTCGGATCCTCGCGGTATGCGTCCGCGTGACCGTTCGCGCAGGTGAACACCGGCACGCGGTGTCCCCACCAGAGCTGCCGCGAGATGTTCCAGTCGCGGATGCCCTCGAGCCAGTTGATGTAGACCTTCTCCCACTTCTCGGGGAGCAGGCGGATGGTGCCGTCCTTGACGGCCTCGAGCGCCGGCGCGGCCAGCGGCGCCATCTTCACGAACCACTGGTCGCTGAGCCGCGGCTCGACGACGGTGTCGCAGCGATAGCACTTCCGGATCGAGTTCGCATGCTTCTCGATCTTCACGAGGTGCCCCGACGCTTCGAGCGCCTTCACGATCTTCTTGCGCGCCTCGAAGCGATCCATGCCCTGGTACGCGGCGGGCACGCGCCCGGCGGCCTCCGCGACTTCGCCGAGCTTGCCGTGCTGGTCGATGACCACGGGCTGCCCCAGCTTGTGGCGCTTGCCGACTTCGAAGTCGTTGGCGTCATGGGCCGGCGTGATCTTGAGCGCGCCGGTGCCGAAGTCCTTCTCCACGTAGCTGTCGGCGATCACCGGCATGCGGATGCCCGTCACCGGCAGCAGCACGTCCTTGCCGACGAAGGGCGCGTAGCGCTCGTCCTCCGGGTGCACGGCAATGGCGACGTCGGCGAGGATGGTCTCGGGACGCGTGGTCGCGATGGTGATGCCGTTCGACGGATCGTCCGCGAAGGCATAGCGCACGTAGTGCAGCGCGCCCTCGGAGTCGTGGAACTCCGCCTCTTCGTCCGAGAGGGAGGTCAGGCAGCGCGGGCACCAGTGAATCACGCGATGGCCGCGGTACACCAAGCCCTGCTCGTAGAGCCGCACGAAGGCTTCACGCACGGCGCCCGAGAGCTCGGGGCTGAACGTGTAGGCCGTGCGCGAGAAGTCCGCCGACGCGCCGATGTTGCGCAGCTGCTTGAGGATGATCCCGCCCGTCTCCTCGACGAACTGCTCCGTGCGCTTCACGAAGGCCTCGCGGCCCAAGTCGAAGCGCGTCTTGCCTTCCTTGGCGATGAGCTTCTCGACGACGTTCTGCGTCGCGATGCCGGCGTGGTCCGTGCCGGGCAGCCAGAGCGCTTCGTCGCCGGCCATACGCCGCCAACGAATCAACACATCCTGCACCGTGTTGTTGAGGCCGTGGCCCACGTGCAGCACCGCCGTCACGTTCGGCGGCGGGATCAACACGGTGAACGGATCGCGGTCGCCGCCCAAGCGCGTGGTGCGCTCGGCGTTGGCGCGGAACAGGCCGGCCTCGTCCCAGGCGCGGCTCAGCGCGGGTTCCGTGGCGGCGAAATCGAAGTGGGTGGGGAACTCAGCGGTCTGGTCGGGCGTCTCGGGCATCTATGAAAGATAGCCCGAGCCCGCACGACGCCCAACGGCTGGCGGCTCAGCGCCGCGGCCGTACCTGCAACTGCTGCCGCACGCGCGTCACCCCGGGGACGCCACGGGCCAGCGTCACGGCATGCGCCACCTCCCGGGCCGCCCGGACGCGTCCGTACAGGATCACGTCGCCGTCGTCGTCGGCCTCGATCTCGATGGCCCGCTCGGCCAGGATCGGATCATTGCGGAACGCCTCGAGCACGCGCTCCCCGATCTGATCCTCGTCCGCCTCGTCCAGCTCTTCGTCCGGGAAGTCGTCGCCGAAATCTTCGTCGAGCCCATCCTCGGCCTCGGCGTATTCGTCCGCGTCCTCGTAGTCGTCGTGCGCGACGTCGGCCGGCGTGGGGCGCGCGGCGCGGCGTTCGTCCCACTGGTCCTTGAGCTCGAGGGCGACGTCCACCAGCGGCCCCCACTGCTTGCCCGCGAGGGCGGCGAGGCCGCGCAGCCGCTTGCCGAGCGCGCGGAACGAGGGCTTTCGGCCGCTGTACTTCTCGGCGACCAGCACGCCGGCGGTGACGCCGATGGCCGTCCCGGCGAGGAGCCAGAGCAGCCAGCGATCGCCCTTGGATTCGGCTTCGACTTCGATGACGCGCATGGGCAGGAACGTGGAGGTGAACGCGTGGCGACGACACTTCGCCCCGGCTAAGTTGCACTTATGCACACACCACCGTCCACTCCCGCCGTCTCACGGGCGCCGGCACTGACCTGGCGCGCGATCCTCCTTTGGCTGGCGTTCGCCGTGACGCTGCTGACGGGACTGGTCCTCGCGGTGCAGTTCGGTGGCAGCGTGCCAGCCATGGTGGATGGGGGCCTGCGATGAGCGCGGTGGCGGAGCAGTTGGTCCTCACGCTGCCCGACGGCAAGACGCGTGAAGTCGCGCCAGGTACGCTGGGACGCGAGGTCGTCGCCAGCATCGGCCCCGGCCTGCTCAAGGCGGCGATCGCCATCGCCATCGACGGCGAGGTGCAGGACTTGATGACGCCGATCCGCAAGGGCGGCGCGTTCGTGGTCATCACCGAGAAGGATCCGCGCGCGCTGGCCGTGCTGCGCCATTCGGGCGCGCACATCCTGGCGACGGCGGTGCGTCGTCTGCGTCCGGAGGCCAAGATCGGCTTCGGCCCGGCCATCGACGACGGCTTCTACTATGACTTCGAGGTCGCGAAGCCCTTCACGCCCGAGGACCTCGCCGCCTTCGAAGCCGAGATGCACAAGGTGGTGGCGGAGAAGTTCGCCTTTGAACGCGCCGAGGTGACGCAGCAGGAGGCGCGGAAGGTCTTTGCCGACGATCCGCTCAAGCTCGAGCGCTTGGACGACTTCACCGATCCGGCGGAAGTCATCTCGACCTACACGGACGGTCCGTTCACGGACCTCTGCCGCGGTCCGCACGTGCCGGATACCTCGTACCTCAAGCACTTCAAGCTGCTGAGCGCGGCCGGTGCCTATTGGCGCGGCGACGAGAAGCGCCAGATGCTGCAGCGCATCTACGCCACGGCCTTCTTCAAGAAGGACGAGCTCGAGTCGCACCTGCACAACCTCGAGGAGGCCAAGAAGCGCGACCACCGCGTGCTTGGCCGCCAACTCGACCTCTTCCAGTTCTTCCCGCAGGCGCCGGGCGCCGCGTTCTGGACGCCCAAGGGCACCACGCTCTACAACACGCTCGAGCAGTTCGTGCGCGAGCGTCAGCGCGAGTCCTTCCTCGAAGTGAAGACGCCGCTGCTCTACACCAAGAAGCTGTGGGAGCAGTCGGGGCACTGGGGCAAGTACCGCGAGAACATGTTCCTCGTGCACGACAAGGAAGCGGCCGAGGCGGGCGCGACGCCCGACGAAGCGCTGTCGATGTCGCTGAAGCCGATGAACTGCCCCTCGCACCATCTGTACTTCGCGGCGAGCAAGCATTCGTATCGTGACCTGCCGATGCGCTTCGTCACCTTCGACGTGCTGCATCGCAACGAACTGTCGGGGGCGCTGTCGGGCCTGACG
>PNKF01000093.1 GCA_013822285.1 Gemmatimonas sp. | reverse complement strand
CTCCGGGTGCAGGCCGTGCACGCCCACCTCGTAGGCCGCCTGCTCGCCCGTCTCCACGATGCCGGCGTCGACTTCCTTCTTGGACTTCTCGACGACTTCCTCGATGCGCCCCGGATGGATGCGCCCGTCGGCGACGAGCTTCTCCAGCGCCAGGCGCGCGACTTCGCGACGCACGGGATCGAAACAGCTCACCACCACGGTGTCCGGCGTGTCGTCGATGATCACGTCCACACCGGTCGCCAGCTCGAAGGCGCGGATGTTGCGCCCTTCGCGGCCGATGATGCGGCCCTTCATGTCATCCTTCGGCAGCGCCACCGCGCTGGCCGTGATCTCGGCCGTGTGCTCGGCCGCGATGCGCTGCACCGCCAGCGCGACGATCTTCTTCGCCTCGCGGTCGGCGTTGCGCTTGGAGCTCTCGCGGATCTCGCGCAGCTTGTTGGCTGCGTCGGCCATCGCTTCTTCTTCGAGACGGCGGATCAGCTCGGACTTGGCGGCGTCGGCCGAGAGGCCGGCCAACTGCTCCAAACGGCGGCGCTCCTCGCCGACCAGCTGGTCGAGCTCCGACTGCTTTTCCTCGAGCTGCTTCTCGCGACGACCCAGTTCGGAGGCACGGCGGGCGACTTCCTTCTCCTTGCCGTCCACCATTTCGAACTTGCGGTCCACCTGCTGCTCGCGCTCAGTGACGCGCTTCTCTTCCTTTTCGATTTCGCTGCGGCGCGTGCGGGCCTCGGACTCCCAGGCCTCGCGCACCTTCATCACCTCTTCCTTGCCGGAGAGGACCGCCTGCTTGCGAGCGGCATCCGCCTCGCGCTCGGCTTCCGCCACGATCTTCTTGGCGACCTGATCGGCGGCTTCGCCGGCGGCGCGTCGGGCGGCGTCTTCCTCGGCACGCCCCGTCTTCTTGCCCATCACCCAGGCGATCGGCGTCCCGACGGCAAAGAGCACGCCAAGGGCGATCGTCACGTACAGCGGTACAGTCATCGGTTGTCTCGTATGCGCAAGGCGGTCCTCACTGCGACCGCGTCCGGAGGGAGGGCGCCGCAGGCTCGCGGGAGACAACTCGCATCTGGTGGTTTGGACCGACCGGGCCGGCGCCGGCGTAGGGCGCGGGTCGGGACGGGCTAACTACCGGAAGGACTTGCACCTACGGGCTTCGCGCCCACTCAAGTCGGAAGCTACGGGTCGCCCCCGGAAATCGCAACGCAGTGCGGGCTCGCCGCAGGCCCCGTCGCGTGGGGTCGATACTCCCGATAGGAACCGAGGCCTTGCGGCAACTCGGCCAATCAATGGGATTCCAACGCACGCACATGACGACGCCTCGGGAGACCCCGGGTACTGCCGCCGCGCGGACGCCCGAGGCGCCCGCGCACATTCCGGGCGCATTGTTCGAGCCCGCGTTCGACCGGGCCTTCATCCCGACGGCCATCCTCGACCGCGACGGGCGCTGTTGCCGGGCCAACGCGGCCTTCGCCACCCTGCTCGGCCTCCGCGACACACGCTGCGACGGCCTCCGCATTGCGGATTTCCTCGCCGAGGACGCCGCCGAAGCGCGTGAGCTGCTCGCCCAGCACCTGCGTGCCGGCACGGCCTTCGCCCGCCCCGTCGAGGTACGGCTGCGCCCCGCCGGCAGCGGCAGCGCCTGGGCCTCGCTCTCGCTGGTGCCGCTGGACGTCAGCCCCGGAAGTCCCGCTGAGTTCATGGTCGAGATGGTGGACCGTACGGAACTGCATGAGACGCTCATCGCGCTCCGCGAAAGCGAGCAGCGCCTCGCGCTCGCCCTCGAGGCCACCACCGACGGCGTCTGGGACTGGGACTTCGCCAGCGGCCGGCTCGTCGTGAACGCCCGCTGGGCCACCATGCTGGGCTACGCGCCCGGCGAGCTCGAACCGCACATCCGCACTTGGGAAGCCCTCGCCAACCCCGAGGATGTGCCGCGGGCCTACGCGCAATTGGAGGCGCACGCCGCCGGTCGGACGCCGCAGGTGGAGTTCGAGATGCGCATGCGCTGCAAGGACGGCTCCTGGCTGTGGATCCTCAACCGGGCGAAGGTCGTTGCACGCAACGCAGATGGGTCGCCGGCACGCATCGTCGGCACCCACAGTGACATCCAGGCCCGCAAGACCCAGGACGAAGCCACGCGGCGGCAGACAGCCGTCCTCGACACGGTCCTCTCGAACATCCCGATCGCCATCGACATCGTTGGTGCCGACGGGCAGATCGAATACGTGAACGCCTACTGCGCGTCCACGCTCGGATGGTCGCTGGAGGAGATGCGGCAGATCGATGTAATGGCCGCGGTGTATCCAGACCCTGAGTACCGCGCACGCGTAGTCGCCTCGATCGCCGAGGGCTCACCCGATTGGCAAGACTGGCAACTGCACACGCGCGATGGCCGCGTCCTGACGATGTCCTGGTCGAACGTCCGCCTCGCCGACGGGCGCGTCATCGGCATAGGCACCGACGTCACCGCGCTGCGCGCCGCGGAAGCCACCGAAGAGCGCAATGCGGCGCAGCTGCAGGAAGCCCAGAAGCTCGAGAGCCTCGGTCTGCTCGCCGGCGGCATCGCGCACGACTTCAACAACCTGCTCGTCGGCGTACTCGGCAATGCCAGTCTCGCAGAGGAGTCCCTGCCGCCCAACGCCGCCGCACGCGAACTGGTGGCCGAGATTCGTGACGCCGCGACCCGCGCCGCCGATCTCACGCGGCAGCTGCTCGCCTACGCCGGCAAGGGACGCTTCCTCGTGGAGCCGGTGGACATCAGCGTGCTCGTCGGCGAGATGGCCGCGTTGCTGCGCGCGGCCGTCAGTAAGCGCGCCGTGCTCAAGCAGGAGCTCACGCCGGGCCTGCCCGGTGTGCAAGCCGATGCCACCCAGCTGCGGCAAGTCGTGATGAACCTCATCACGAATGCCTCGGACGCGCTGCCGGAGGGCGCCGGGCACATCGTGCTGCGTACGCGCGTCGTCACGCCGGACGCGCGCGAACGTGAGTCCGTCGTCGGCGGTACGCCGCTGGCCCCGGGACGCTACCTCATCGTCGAGGTCGAGGACGACGGCATCGGCATGGATCGCGGCACCTTGGACCGCATCTTCGACCCCTTCTTCACCACGAAGCAGAGTGGACACGGCCTCGGGCTCGCCGCCACGCTCGGCATCGTACGCTCGCATCACGGCGCCATCGCCGTGCAGAGCGCACCAGGGAAAGGCACGACCATGCGCTTGTATCTCCCCGCCATGACGTCCACCGCGCGTCCCTCGCCCTCGCCGCTAGTCGGCGCCGTCTCGGCCCTGCGCGGCTACGGCACCATCCTGCTCGCCGACGACGAACCCGCCGTGCGCGACGTGTCGCGACGCGCCCTGCAACGCGCGGGCTTCGAGGTTGTGGCCTGTGGCGATGGGCAAGAGGCGCTCGAGATGTTCCGCAGCGACCCGGATCGCTTCAGCGCCTTGGTCCTCGATCTCACGATGCCGCGCCTCGATGGCGAAGGTGCGCTGCTCGCCATCCGCGAACTGCGGCCGAACATCCCGGCCGTGCTCAGCTCAGGCTATGCGCGGCAGGAACTGCGACCCGCCGTCGCCGCCCTCAGCGGCGTGGCGTTCGTGCAGAAGCCCTTCACCGTGGCGGCATTGACCGCCGCCATCTTCGAGGTCTGTCCGCCGAAGCCCGGCGAATCGTAGCGCCGCCGACTCCGCGGCGACGCATTCAGCCGACGATCGGCTGCTCGCCCGTCAACGTCACGCGCTTCGCCGGCGGCAGCCAACGCCGCAGCTCGCCCGAGAGCGAGCGCATGCGACCCGCCACCTCGGCGGACTTCTCGCGCTCCTTGAACAACTCGTCGGTGATGCTCATCGCCGCGAGGATCGCCGCCTTGCCGGGATCGGTGATCGCCGGATTCTCCAGCACCTTCCGGATCGCCGCATCCACATGCGCCGCGATCGCCCGCGTCACCTCGGGCGGCACCGCGCTGCGGATCGTGTACTCCTCGCCGACGATCTTCACCCGCGTCGAATGCGTGCTCATCCCTCGCCTCCCAGCACATGTTGCTGGCGCAGGAACCGCGCCCGGTCGAGCATCGCCCGCGTCTTCCCTGCCGCTTCCTCGAGGCGCGCCCGCAGCTTGGCGTTCTCCGCCTCCAGCTGCGCTACACGCTCCTCGGCCGTCGCGTCACCCGCCGACGTGGCCCCGAGGTTCTTCAACCGAGCTTCCGCCGCATGCGCACGCTTGCGGAACGTCGAGAGCTCCTCGCCAAGGTTGCGGACGAGGGCTTCGAGCTCCGTGAATGCGAGCTGCGTGGGGGAATCAGGCGCGCGGTCGGACACCCAGTGTCTCCAATGCCTTGAGGAGCTGGCTACGACGACCTTCGAGTTCCTTCTCCCGGAGCGTGCGCTCCGGATGACGGAACGTCAAGCGCCAGGCCAGCGAGCGCGTCCCCTCGGGCACGCCCTTGCCGCGGAACTCGTCGAACAGCATCACGCGCTCGAGCAGCTCACCACCAGTGCGCTTCAGCAGGCCTTCGACGTCGCCCGCCGGCACCGCATCGGGCACCAGCAGCGCGAGATCGAACTCCGCCGCGGGCTGCGTCGGCAGCGGCACGAAGCGCTGCGGCACGCGCGTGCCCTGCACCAAGGCGGCCACACCCGTCACGGGCGGCACCGCGCCGTGCGCGTGCTGCCCGGCGGCGGCAACGGACGCGCTCGAGACCTCACCGAGCATCAACTCCACTCCGAAGGCCGCACTGGCCCACACCGGGGCATCCAGCGACACGCGACGCACTTCGCCGACGAACTGCGCGCCGACCAGCATGCGCCAGAGCACGGCCTCGCTGCCCGCTTCGAAGGTCACGGTCGCGCCGGGATACGCGGCAGCCGCCAACGTCTCCGCCAAGGCCTTCGCATCCCACGCGTCGAACGCCGGCGGCGCGGCCTCCGTGAAGTGCGAGGGCCGACGCTGTCCCATCACCAGCAGCGCCGCATGCATCGACTCGCGCGGCGCCTTGCCCGGCTGCGCCCCGAACACACTGCCGACTTCGAAGAGCCGCACATGGCCCTGCATTCGGTTCAGGTTGTACTCGGCGCGGCGCGCCAGCGTGTCGAGAATCGACGAGCGCAGGTACGGCTCATCCTCAGCCAGCGGATTCTGCACGCGCACGAGCGACGTGATGTCGCCCTGCCCCGCGCCCGACGTGAACGGCAACGGCCGCACTTCATGCAGCCCCGCCGCCACCAGCGCATCGCGGATGCGACGGTACGCCGTCCACAGCGGGTGATCCGGCACCGAGCCCGGCCGATGTCCCGTGAGCTCGTCCGGCAGGCGATCGAAGCCACGCAGACGCGCAATCTCTTCGATCAAATCCACGTCGCGCGACACATCATGCCGCCAGCTCGGCGGCGTCGCCATCAAGGTCTCACCCTTCACGATCACTTCGAAGCCCAGGGCGCCGAGCAGGCGCGCGCATTCTTCGCGCGGCACGGCGTCGCCCAGCACGCGCGCCACGCGGGCGACGCTGAGCGTCACCGGCGTGCGCGGCGCCGGCGCACGACCCACATCCACCAAGGCCTCGACGTGTCCACCGCTCACCTGCGCGAGCAGCGCCGCACCGAGCGCCAAGGCCTGCGGCACCATCGCATCGTCCACGCCACGCTCGAAGCGATAGCTCGCGTCCGTCGACAGCCCCGCCTTCCGACGCGTCACGCGCACCTGCTTCGCACTGAAGGTCGCGACTTCCAGCACGATGTCCGTCGTCGCGTCCGTGACTTCGCTGTCCTTGCCACCCATCACGCCGGCCAGCGCCGTCGCACGTTCGGCGTCGGCGATCACCAACATCTCGGGATCGAGCTTGCGCGTGCTGCCATCGAGCGTGACCAGCGTCTCGCCCGGCTTCGCGCGGCGCACGACGATGCCCGCACCACCGAGCTTCGCCTTGTCGAAGGCATGCATCGGCTGACCGAAGCCATGCAGCATGTAGTTGGTCGCGTCGACGACGTTGTTGATCGAGCGTCCGCCCACCGACTCCACCGCGTCGCGCAGCCAGTCCGGGCTGGGGCACACCGTCACGCCCGTGATCACCGCCGCCATATAGCGCGGGCAATCCGTGCTGTCTTCCACGCGCACGGAGATGCCCCCGCCGCTGGCCTCGCGCTCACCCTGCGACAGCGATTCGCCCAGCGCGGGGAGATCGGCCAGTTCCTTCGGTGCCGCGAGCTTCACGCCCGTGATCGCCGACAGCTCGCGCGCCACGCCGAGGTGCGAGAGCAGGTCCGGACGGTTCGGCAGCACGTCGAGCTGGATCTGCACGTCGCCCAAGGGCATCACGTCGAGGAAGGGCGTGCCCGGCGCGGCATCGGTATCCAAGGTGTAGATGCCGTCGTGATCCGAGCCCAGCTTGAGTTCGTCCGCCGAGCAGAGCATGCCGTTGGACGTGAAGCCGCGGATCTTGCGCTTCTCGATCTTCAGGCCCGTCGGGATGGTCGTGCCGCTGCGGGCGAAGGGATACTTGTTGCCGACGACGACGTTGTTCGCGCCGCAGATGACCTCGAGCAGCTCGCCCGAGCCGTCATCCACCTTGTTGAACGAGAGCTTCGTGTCGGGCACCTTCTCGCTCGCGACCACCTGCGCCACGACGATCGGCGCGAGGTCCGCGCGGAGTGCCTCGAGCCCCTCCACCGTCGCGACATGCGCGGTGAGGAGATCGCGGACCTGCTCCGGCGTCTTGCCGTGCGGGACGAAGCGGGAGAGCCAGGCGTGGGAGAGGTTCATGTCAGTGTTCTCACTTCCCGAACTGGTCGAGGAAGCGCACGTCAGAATCGTAGAGGATGCGAATGTCGGGAATGCCGTGCCGCGAGATCGCCGTGCGCGCCGGCCCCATGCCGAAGGCCCAGCCCGTGTACTTCTCGCTGTCGAGCCCCGCGTTCTCCAACACCGCCGGATGCACCATGCCGGAGCCGAGGATCTCGACCCAGCCGCTGTGCTTGCAGACGCCGCAGCCCGCACCGCCGCAGACGCCGCACTGCACGTCCATCTCGGCGCTGGGCTCCGTGAACGGGAAGAAGCTCGGACGGAAGCGCGTCTTGATGTTGGCGCCGAAGTAGCGACGCGCGAAGTGCGAGAGCGTGGCCTTGAGATCGGCGAAGCTCACGCCTTCGTCCACCACCAGCCCTTCCACCTGCGCGAACATCGGCGCGTGGGAAGGATCGAAGAAGTCGCGGCGGTACACGTTGCCGGGCGCGAGGATGCGGATCGGCGGCGCGTACTGTTGCAGCGTGCGCACCTGCACCGGCGACGTGTGCGTGCGCAGTACCTGGTCCTGGCCCAGGTACAGCGTGTCGTGCATGTCCATCGCTGGGTGGTCGGCCGGGAAGTTCAGCGCGCCGAAGTTGTACCAGCTCTGCTCGGCCTCCGGCCCCAGCGCGATGGTGAAGCCCAGCTCGCGGAAAATCTCGACGACCTCGTCGATGACCATCGAGACGGGATGCACCGTGCCCTGCCAGCGATCGCGGGCGGGCATGCTGAGATCCAGCGTCGGGCCGCTGTTTGCCGCCTGCGCCGCGAGTTGGGCACGACGCAGCTCCAGCGATTCCTCGAGCGCGACCTTCAGCTTGTTCGCGCCCGCACCGGCAGCGCGGCGGTCGTCCTTGGGCAGCTCACCCAGCGCATTCATGAGCGCGGTCAGCGCACCGGCCTGGCGGCCGAGGAGGGCGTTCTTGACCGTCGCGAGTGCGTCGATGGAGTCGGCTCCGGCGATCTGCGCGGGGGCCTGGGCCTCGAGGGCGCTCAGCTTGTCGAGGTATTCCGAAAGCGTCATCTATGCAAACTAACGGAGAGAAGAGAGAGGCGAGAGACGCCACGGGGGACCGAGGCGAGAGAGGATATGGGAGAGGGGGGAGCGACGAATGTCCCAGTCAGCGCAGTCTCACGCGGCGAGGATGTCGCCCTCGCGTCGGCACGACGAAAGAACGGGCGGGTGGCGCCAGCGCCACCCGCCCGTTCACGGTCACTCTCGCGAGTGCCGATTACTTCGCGGCCAGCGCAGCCTTCGCCTTGTCGGCGAGCAGCGTAAACGCCGCCGCATCGTGCACGGCGAGGTCGGCCATGATCTTGCGATCGACTTCGACGCCCGCGGCCTGGATGCCGCTGATGAACGTCGAGTACGACATGCCGTTCAGGCGAGCGGCCGCATTGATGCGGACGATCCACAGCTTACGGAAATCGCGCTTCTTCGCCTTGCGGTCCCGGTAGGCATAGACCCACCC
>PNKF01000092.1 GCA_013822285.1 Gemmatimonas sp. | reverse complement strand
CTAGCGGGGTAGATTCCGAAGATGACCCGACCCTCCAAGATTGTCTGCGCCGGCCGCAACTACCGCGAGCACGCCAAGGAACTCGGCAACGACGTGCCCACGGCACCGCTGATCTTCCTGAAGCCATCGTCGAGCGTGATCGCCGGTGGCGAGGCGATCGTGCTGCCCAAGGACGCGGGTCGCGTGGACTTCGAGGGCGAGGTCGGCGTGGTGATCGGCACGCGGCTGTCGCGTGCGACGCGTGAGCAGGCGGCGGCCGCGGTGCGCGGCGTGGTCGCGGTGAACGATGTGTCGGCGCGTGATTGGCAGAAGGGCGACGGCCAGTGGTGGCGTGCGAAGGGATCGGACAGCTTCTGCCCGATCGGTGTGGAACGCGAGGGCCGCGTGGACCTGCGCGACCTCACCGTCGTCACGCGCGTGAACGGTGAAGAGTGCCAGCGCGGCAGCGCCAGCGAGATGGTGTTCCCGATCGATGAACTGCTCAGCTACATCTCGCAGCGCATGACGCTGGAGCCGGGCGATGTAGTCGCGACGGGCACGCCGGCTGGAGTGAAAGCGCTGAAGGCCGGCGACGTGGTGGAGGTCGAGGTCTTGGGCTGGAGCAAGGTGTCGAATCCGGTGGTGGACGAGGCGTGACGAAGCGCCGCGGCATCCAGCTGCTGCCGACGCGGCGCACGGGCGATGCCCGTGTGTCGCTGACCGCGCTGGTGCTGCAGATCGTGCTGCTCGCGATCGTCGTGCCCTCGTTCTTGGTGCCCGTCGCCTACGACTGGCTGCGCGACGATTCGGGGCGCCCGATCATGCCGGAAGAGATTCGCTTCGAGGTCGTGCTGCTCACGGGCGGCGAGCCCAATCGCGAAGCGCCGCGCGATGGCGGCGACGGGCGCCCGATCGACGACACCCAGCCGGCCGAGCCGCTTGTGGTGCCGCCGTTGGTGGCGCCGGGTGCGGTGCCGACGGGCATTCCGACGGCGCCTGCGGTCGAGGAGCCGTCGAGCGGCGGTGGCTACGGCGACATCATCGGTGACGGCGGTCCGATTCGCGGGCTGCGTCCGACCTTCACCGATCAGCGACTCTGGGTGAAGCCAGGCAACGTGGTGGTCGCGCCGATCGTGCCGCTGACTCGTGCGGACACGCTGCGGCTCATGCTGGAGCGCAGCATCCAGGCCTACGCCGATGCCGCGGGCGACGAGAACCAAGGCCGCCGCCCCGGCGACTGGACGTTCAACCTTGGCGGCAAGAAGTGGGGTGTGGACCAAGGCATGATCCGGCTCGGCAACTTCTCGCTGCCGACGCCCGTGCTCGCCATGCTCCCGCTGAACAACGTGCAGGCGAACCCGATCGCCGCCGAGCGCGCGCGACGCCTCGATGCCATGCGCAGCGAGATCGTACAGCAGGCCGCTCGGCAGATGCGCGACGACGAGTTCGACCAAGCGGTGAAGGCGCTGCGCGAGCGTCGTGAGAAGGAGCGGCAGGCGACGCGTGCGGCGCAGGATGCGCAGCGTAATCCGCCGCAGCCCGTGGATCCGACGCGGCCTTAGCCGCCGCGCGCTTCGTCGCCGTCGTCGTCGCGCGACGCGGTCACGCGCAGCACCAATGCCATCGGACCGAGCACGGTGAAGTCTTCGCCGTCGTGCAGTTCGAGATCCGGTACGCCGGGCGCCGGCGCCAGCAACAGCAGTGACGTGCCGCGCCGCACCAGCATGCGGACGAGGATGCGCGTGCCGAGGCGAACGACCACCGGCGCCTCGTCTCCGGCGCGCGCCGTGGGCGCCACGAGCACGAGGTCGCCTTCGCGGATGGCGTGGCGCGGGGCGTCCTCGGTGTTGGTGCGCACGAAGAACGCGTCGTCGCTGGGCAGCAGTTGGCGATCGAGCGTGTAGTGCTGTTCGGTGACGGGACGCCCATCACCGCCGAACTGGACCAGCGGCACGGGCTGCGTGCCAACCCCGCCGGCGAAGCCCTCGAGCACGACGCCGCGTGAGCGCCCAGGCACGCGGCGTACATAGCCTTTCGTGGCCAGCGCATCGAGCAGCGTGGTCACCGTGCGCGTCGAGGGAATGCGGAAGTGCTGTGCGATCTCGCGCACGCTCGGCTGAAACGTGTGTGTCGCGAGATAGTCGATGAGAAAGTGCCAGACTTTCCGCTCGACGGGTGTGAGGGAAGCGCGCGGCAGATCCATGGGAGCGTCCGCGCGCGGCGACGGGCTCAGGCGCCCGCGCGCATCCCCTGCAGGTGGGCCACGGCGCGCGTGATGCGAGCGAGCGTGCGCTCGCGGCCGAGCAGGGCCATCACCTCGAAGATCCCAGGCGAGGCCGACGAGCCGACAAGGGCGACACGCAGCGGCTGGAGCAGCTTGCCCGCGCCGACACCCTTGGATTCGGCCAGCGCGCGCATCGCCGTCTCCATCGTCGCTTCGTCGAACGGCTCCAGCCTGCGCAGCGTCTCGCCGCAGGCCTCGAGCAGCGCCTGCGCCACGACGGCGTCCTTCCACTGCTTGGCGACGGCATCGGCTTCATAAACGAAATCGTCGGTGAAGTAAGGCTTGGCCTGTGCGACGAGTTCGTCGGTGAGGCGCGCACGGACGCGGAGCAACTCGAGCAGCTTGTGATACCAGGCGGCGTTGGCGTCGAGCCAGGCCTCGCTGGTGAGTCCCGCCGCGACGAGGGGGCCGCGGAGCAGGGCCGCCGCATCGCCGATCGGCATCTTCGCGAGATGCTGGCCGTTCATCCACTCGAGCTTGGCCGGATCGAACACGGCGGCCTTCTTCAGCAGGCCGTCGGCGCTGAAGCCCTCGATGAGCTGCTCGAGCGTCATCACTTCGTCGAAGTCACCGCCCGGCGACCAGCCGAGCAGCGCGAGGAAGTTGACCATGGCCTGCGGCAGGATGCCCTTGTGCTGGTAGTCGCCGACCGCGGTGGCGCCGTGCCGCTTGGAGAGCTTCTTGCCATCGGTGCCGTGGATCATCGGCAGGTGCGCGAACTGCGGGAGCGGCGCGCCCAGTGCCTGATAGAGCAGGATCTGCTTGGGCGTATTCGAGATGTGGTCGTCACCGCGCATCACCAACGTGATGCGCATGGCGATGTCGTCCGAGACCACGGCGTGGTTGTAGATCGGCGTGGCGTCCGAACGCAGGATGACGAAGTCGTCGATGTCCTTGTTCGGGAAGCTGATGCGGCCATGCACGAGATCTTCCCAAGCCGTGTCGCCGTCGGGCACGCGGAAGCGCAGCACGAAGGGCGTGCCGGCTGCGACGCGGCGTGCGATTTCATCCTGCGCGAGCTTGTCGCAGCGGCGGTCATAGGCGAAGGCGCCACCGGCGGCCTCAGCGGCCGCGCGACGCTGGGCGATCTCTTCCGTGGTGCAGAAGCAGCGGTACACCTTGCCGGCGTCGAGCAGCTTCTGCGCGTCCGCCCGATGGCGCTCGAGGTTCGCGCCTTGGAACACGACTTCTTCGTCCCAATCGAGGCCCAACCAGCGCATGCCCTCGAAGATCGCGCGCGTGGAATCGTCGGTGGATCGCGCCTTGTCCGTATCCTCGACGCGCAGCAAGAACTGGCCGCCGAGCTTGCGCGCGAGCAGCCAGTTGAAGAGCGCCGTGCGGGCGCCGCCGACGTGGAGATAGCCGGTGGGGCTGGGGGCGAAGCGGAGGCGGGGAGTCGACAAGGCCGAAACGGGCGAGGGAGAACGGGGAACGGGGAACGGGGAACGGGGAAGGGAGAACGGAGAACCCTTCGACATCGCGCTCCCGTAAACGAACCCGGCCCGCCCGGAATTGCTCTCCGAACGGGCCGCGCTCACACGGAGACGGAGGGATTCGAACCCTCGATACGGGTTTAACCCCGTATAACGGTTTAGCAAACCGCCGCCTTCAGCCTCTCGGCCACGTCTCCTCTCGGGTTGCCCCGAAGTCCTGTAATCTCGCCCGATGCAGGGGGTGAATCAAGGCGACGCCGCCTGCGGTTTACGACCGCCCGCTGTGCTTGGCCACCTCAGCCCGCATGGCGGCGATGATCTCCTCGTAGCGCGAGCCGAACATCTGCGGCTCCAGCAGCAGCGGCGTGCCGGCCTCCGCCTCGCGGAACTTGAACAGCGGCGACATCAGCTTGGGAAAGCGATTGATGTAGGCGTCCGGATCCTTCAACACGATCGCCACGGCCGGCATCTGGCGAGGTCCGCCGCGGCCCGTCGGAGAGCCGATGACGGTCGTCTCTCGGATCTCGGCGATCTCAGACCACTTGTAACTGCCGAGGACCACGCCGGCCGGGTTCAGGTAGACGCCCTGGCTGTCCATCGCGAAGGTCACCGGGTTCTTGATGATCCGGTACAGCAGTACGAAGAACATGAACACGCCGATGGCCGCGAAGAACCCGAAGGCGAGCTTCATGCCCAGCGGGGTTTCCACCGGCGTGGAGAAGGCGTCGCCGCCGGTCTCGAAACCGCCTCCCACGAACACTTGGTAGAACACGGCGAGCAGGATGACGTCACCGATGAGGAACGGGACGTGGACCCAGCGGGGGGTGCGGAGTTCGATGCGGGTCACTCTACCCTCAGGGTAGGGGGCAGGCGCAGGGTGGGGACGGAGGGTACAGGATTCGAACCTGTAAGTCCTTGCGGACGGCGGTTTTCAAGACCGCTGCAATAGCCATTCTGCCAACCCTCCCGGGGGCGAGACCAAGATAGCCAGACCCACCGTTACAGCGGAACCGATCGGGCCGCCGTAACATATGTCTCAGGTAAGCGCACCTCGACCGACCTTATGGAAACCCAGCCGCCGCCCCGAAACTCCCAGCCCACACTCGACGCCATCCGGGCGACGGGTGGGGATGAGCTGGTGCGCGAGCTGTATGCGACGTTCAGCGACTTCGCGGCGGCGCAGGTGGCCTGGCTCGATCGCCTCGTTGCGGCGCACGACTTCGACGGGCTCCACGAAGGTGCCAAGGTGCTGCGGATCAGCGCGCGGCAGGTCGGCGTACTCGACGCCGTCGAGGCCTGCGAACGCGTGGAAGCCGCGGCCCTCGCGCACGACCGCGCCGCCGTGACCGCAGCGCTCGACGAGCTGCATGACGTCCTCGCCGCGGCGCGTCCGTGGGTGGACGCGCTCGCGGCGGGCTAACCGGTCTTACTGCGCGCTGCTGGCTGACCGCGCTTAGCGCGGGGGCAGCGGGACGGCCTGCGGCGAATCCGAGCCGGGGCGCGGCGTGTTCGGGCCGGGTAAGCTGGCCAGCAACTCGTTGAAGCCCATGGTCACCGCGACCTCGCGCACACGGCGGAACACGGAATCCGCGGCCATCACGTTGCCGCTGCGCTGCAGCGCTTCACCCGTGATGATGCCCGTGTTGACCACGAGGCCCGGAATGCCGATCGACGGGATGTCCGTCCACGGCGTGCGATTCGCCAACGAGGCCGGCGCCTTGAACTCGCGCCACAGGGCGGCCGAGCGCTCGACGTCCACCCAGCCTTCACCGGGCACCTGCACGAAGCCGTCCGTCGGCTGGATGCGACGCGGCATCAGCTTCCGCGTGTGGCCCTGCATGACGACGTAGTCGCCGAGTCCCAGCTGCTGCGGCAGGCTGCCCGCGGTGCGGCTGAAGTGGATGGCGCGCGTGTCGTTGTCGAGGATCATGCGCAGCACGAGGATGTCCGCGCGCTGCAGCACCTGCGGCTGGATGTCGGCGACGATCTCGCCCTTCTGGAAGCGCACCGGCGTCGCGATGTCGCGATACAGCGGCAAGCGATCGGCTTCCTCGAAGCTCATCTTCAGCGCCGGACCGTCGGGCTTGGGCCACTGCTGCCCACGGAAGGCCTCGGGACCGGTCTCTGCGTCGTACTCGAACACCTCGCGGCGGATCATCTGCCGCGTGTACCACTCGGTGTTGAGCAGCGAGGTGTTGGCGACCGTCACGTCCTTGCGGATGCCCAGCACTTCCTGCGCGTACCACAGCGGGAATGTGTCGTTGTCGCCGACGGTGACGAGAATGCCATACGGCTCCACCGAGTTGAGCATGTCGATGGCGACGTCGGCGGTGTCCGTCTGGCCGGCGCGCGAGGCGCTGGTCCAGTTGGCCATCATCGGGATGAACGCGAGCACGAGGATCGGCGCACCGAAGGCCCAACCCTTGTTGGTCGGCAGGTCGTAGCTCTCCTTGCCCACGGTCACGCGCTCGCGGCCGATCACCACCGCGATGCTTTCCCACACATACACCAAGCCCAGCGCGGCCCACACGGACCAGGCCGAGAAGCTCCACAGATAGAAGTAGTCGCGGTCACGCACCTCGCGATCCACCGACTGCCCCAGCTCCGGTGCCTGCGAGGCGCCGTACTTGAAGTTCAGGTAGTAGATCAGGCCCAGCGTCAGCGTGAGCATCAGCGGTCCGAAGAACGCAAAGCTTCGGGGGTCGCGGCGATAATGCACCCAGCCGCCGAGGATGCCGAGCAGCAGGAAGATCGCGGCCAAGCCGCCCTGCAGGCCCGGACGCTCGCCCTGCGCGTCGCGCACCCACTGCCACTTGAAGTACAGCCACCACATGCCGATCTGCGCCGAGAACGGCGCCATGCGCTCCGTCACCGGGGGCTTGGCGTACTGCCCGCGGTTGAAGTTGTACATGAAGGCTTCGTAGGTGCCCTTCGACAGCGTGCAGTCGAGGCGCAGGCCGTCGCGGCAGGCCGTCGGCTCGCCTTCGTTGATCGGTGGATTGTGCGCGGCGCGGATCGGCTGCGTGGCGAACGGCGTCGCGCCCAGGATGCCCACCGCCAGGCAGGTCAGCAGCAGCTTCCAGTTCCCGATGATGCTCGGCTTGCGCAGCAGCACGGCGATGCCGGCCGCCGGCAGCACCAGCATCCCGGCCATGTGGTTCGCGTAACCGAGGCCGCAGAGATACGCGACCAAGACGAGCAGCTTGTTCGCACCCGGCGCATCGGGCTCGTCGCACCAGCGCACGATCAGCCAGGCGCTGATGGCCATGCCGACCAGCGAAACCGTATAGACCTTCTCGTTGACGACTGAGTTGCTCCACACCGTGAAGGCCGTGGCCCCGATTAGCACGGCCAGCGAGCCGCCGGCGATGCGCTGCCAGCGCTTGTCGAACCAGCCGACCAGCACGCGCTCGGTGATCAAGAACCACATGCCCGCCGAGACCGCCGACGATAGCGCCGCCAACAGGTTCACGCGCATCGCCACGCTCGGCGCGATGGGCAGGATGCTGAACACTCGGCCGATGAGCACGAAGAACGGATTGCCCGGCGGGTGCGGCAGGCCCAGCGTGTACGCGGCTGCGATGTACTCGCTCGTGTCCCACATGGCCGTCTCCGGCGCGAGGGTCACGAGGTAGAGCAGGAACGTCAGCCCCGCCGCGATGGCCGCGGCGAAGTACGAGGGGCGGTGGTCGAGAGTAGTGCTCATGGGACTGGCTTGGGGGAAACCTGAAAACTGGGCGGGGGCGAGCGGGCGGGGAAGGGTGAATGGGGAACGGAGAACGGGGAACGGGGAACGGGGAACGGACCGCCTCCACCGTTCACCCTTCCACCTTCACCCTTCCACGTTCACCGTTGCGCCATCCCCTAGTGCCTAAACGTCCGCTGCCCCGTGAACACCATCGCGATGCCGTGCTCGTCGGCTGCGGCGATGACCTCGTCATCGCGAACGGATCCGCCGGGCTGCACGATAGCAGTTACCCCCGCCGCGGCGGCTTGCTCCACGCCGTCGCGGAAGGGGAAGAAGGCGTCGCTGCCGAGGGCCGAGCCCTTGGGGTCGTGGTTCGCGGCCTTCGCCTTATGCACCGCCAAAAATGCGGCGTCCACGCGGCTCATCTGGCCGGCGCCGATGCCGATCGTCGCGCCGTCGCGGGCGAGCACGATGGCGTTGGACTTCACGCTCGCCACCGCGCGCCAGGCGAAGAGCAGGTCCTTCGACTCAGCGCTGGTCGGCGCACGCTTGGTGACGAGGCGCCAATTGTGGTCGTGCAACACGGACGGCGCGCGTTCCTGCACGAGGATGCCGCCGCGCACGCCCTTCACGTCGAGTGCCGTGCCGGTGCTGCGCGCCGCGCCCTCGAGCACGCGGAGGTTCTTCTTGGCCCCAAGGATCTGCAACGCCTCAGGCGAGAACGATGGCGCGATCAGGCATTCCACGAACAGCGACGAGATCGCCTGCGCCGCCGCTTCATCGACGGGCACGCTGAGGGCAATCACACTGCCGAAGGCCGAGACGGGATCGCAGGCCAGGGCCTTCTGGTAGGCCTCGAGCGCCGTCTTACCCGTGGCGAGGCCGCAGGGCGTGGTGTGCTTGATGATGGCGCAAGCCACCTCC
>PNKF01000091.1 GCA_013822285.1 Gemmatimonas sp. | reverse complement strand
GTTGGATATCGTTCTCAGCAACTGGGCACCAGCATCGCCACGCTCGGCCTCTTTCGCTCGGGCTGGGCGGTTCCTTCGCTCTACGGCAATCGCCTCGCGCTGCTCTTCGGTCGCGACACCGTCGACGCCATGCGCCGTCGCCGCCCGACGGACCCGCAGTACGCGGTGCATCCGTTGGCCGACGACCGTGAGTACTACTATCGATTCACGGGAGGCGACACGGTCTTCACGATGCAGGTGGATGGCCGGGAAATCCCGATCGTACGCGTCGACGTGCATTTACGCGACGACGTGCCGGTAAGGAGCGTCGTGTTTGTCGGTGAGCTCGATCTCGATGCGTCCCGGAAACAGCTCGTCCGGATGCGCGGCTACTTCGCGGTGGTCGGCGGCCCCAAGCCGCGATTCGACATCCTTCGCGAGGCGCGGCTCCAAGGCATCGCCTTCATCGAAGCGGTCAACGCCGAGATCGACGGCCAGTTCTGGTTGCCGCGCTATCAGCGATTCGAGGCGCACGCCACGTCGAACACGGTCGGTGAAAGCCGTGCGGTCTTCCGCATCATCACGCGCTACCGCAATCGCGAGCTGATGCCACCGCCGCCGAACGTGACGGTCGGCGCCGCGGACGACACCCTCCGCGTGCAGCCCTTCCGGCTCGTCGTGGAATCGATGGACTCGCTGTCACGGTATCGCGGCTGGACGAGCGAACTCGGCGCCATCAACGCCGAGGTCTCGGCCGAAGACTTCACGGATATCGCGCCGGATCAATGGAATCCCCGTGGGCCGCCGCGATTCTCCATCGAAACCGAACGATTCCTCGACGTCATCCGCACGGATCGCGTCCAGGGAATGTTTCTCGGCGCCGGGGCCGTGTATCGCTTCCGCGATGCGGCACCGGGCTGGGCGCTCCGTACGGCGGCCGGGTACTCGACCAACGAGTACACGCTCCGAGGTCGAGCGGTGGTCGAGCGACGGCGCGGGCGTTCGACGGCGCAGCTGCGGCTCGTGCGCTCGCTCGACCTGACAAATGACTTTCGCAATCCGTACGACTCGGGCACGACAACCGGCGCGCTCTTCGGTCGAGACGACTACGACTACGTCGAGCGCCGCAGCGCCATGGTCCTGCTGCAGCGCTTCCTCGGTGGCGACTGGGACGGCCAGCTGCGGCTCGAGTCGGGCTTCGCGCAGGACCGCGATGTCCGTGAACACTGGCGCGAGAGTCCCATCGGATTGGGAAGCGCGTTCCGGCAGAATCGCGTGGCAGACTCGGGCGATTACTGGCGGAACGTGCTTACCTTCGAGTGGCGACCCGATGTCGCGTTGGAGTTCTTGCGCCCCGGCGTCGGCACGCGACTCGTCTACGAGCGCGGGGACGGCCAACTGCGCTACCAGCGTGCCGAAGGTCGATTCACGGTTCGGCTCAATCGCGGGAATCTGGCCCTTGGTACGCGCCTCGACGTCGGCGTCGTGACACCCGGCGCGCCTGCCCAGCAGTTCTTCGAGCTTGGGGCGAATCAGAATCTGCCCGGCTACGACTACAAACAGTTCGCGGGCGATCAAGTGGCCGTCCTCCGCGGACAGGTCTACCGAGGTTTTGGCATCTGGGCTGCGCCGGTGCAGCTGACGCAGCGCGTCTGGCTGCCACCGATCGCTCCTGGTTTGGCGCTGAGCGTACAAGCGGGGTATGCCCGCGCGTCGAACGCCGAGGCGCAGGCCACGATCCAGCGACTGGGCTCCACGGAGACGGGACACGTCAGATCCTCGGCCGCGCTCACGCTCCGGTTCTTCGGACAAGCCGTTGGACTGGGCGTGGCGCGCCCGTTGGACTATCCTGCAGGATGGCGATGGGTCGTGGAGTTCGGGCAGCGGCTCTGATGGCCGCGGTGCTGACGGTGGCAGCCTGCGACGGGCCGCCAGCCGCAGAAGCCGCACTCACCCCGTTTGAGCGTGTGCTGGCGGACTCCCTCGCCGGTGATTCGGCGGCGTTCGCCGCGCTGCCGCCGACCTTGCACGAGTTCCTCGATGTACGCACGGCGCTCGGCGACGCGACCTTGGAGCGTTGCGACGTGATGCCGTCGCGCCACCGTCATGAGCTCCGGCGACGGCTTCGATTGGTCTTCGACGATTCGTCCCGGGTGCTGCTTTACGCCGTCGCGGATGATTCGACGGGTCGACTGGATCGCGTCGAGTACATCCGCCGCATTCCACTGCGCGGGCAGCGCGGACTGATCTGGGACGGCGAGAAGGACCGCACCACGTCCACGTGGTGGAGCGAAACGCGATGGGGGCTGTCGCGTCGCGTCGAGCGCGGGGAAATCCCGCGCGGCGGGCCCGTGCCGCGCGCACTGCGCGGACTCGGCCGTCAGTTGATGCTCGTGGCCTGCGCGGAGACTGCAGACAGCACGACGACTAGCGCGCCGTGAAGTCCCCGATGAAGCCGATCTCGGGTTCGAGCGACTGACCGAACCGTTCGTGCACGGCCCGCTGCGCATGGGCAATCAGCGCACGCACATCGGCGGCACTCGCGTGGCCGACATTCACGACGATGTTCGCGTGCATGTGTGAGATCTGGGCGTCGCCGATGCGGAATCCCTTGAGCCCGCACTGATCGATCAGCCGCCCCGCCCCGACGCCTTCGATCTTCTTGAAGATCGAGCCGGCGCTGGGATGCACGTCGAGCCACGGATGCCGCGCACCGCGCCAGGACAAGTTCTCCTGCAGGATCCGCTGCAGGGTGGCTTGGTCGCCGGCCGAGAGCTGGAAGTCTACCGAGAGCGCAATCTCACCGCTTCCGTGCAGGCGCGACGTGTCGTAGCCGAAGGCCATCTCGTCATGATCGACCACGGTGCGCAGGCCGGACGGCAACAACAGCTCGACCGCGGTGACGACCTCGGCGATGAACATCGTACGCTCCCGCTCCGGCGCGGGCGAGAGGAAGTGCAGGTTCTGCCACACCGCACCACCGACCGTGCTCGGGATGCCCACGTAGTGCTCGAGCCCCGACCAACCCGCCGCGACCGTCTGCCGAATGAGGTCGGCCACCGTCGCGCCGCTCTCGGCGCGCACGCGGCCATCCGCGGCGATCTGGACACGGGCCGCACGATTCCGGATGACCAGCCCGCGGAATCCGCCGTCCCCGACGAGGATGTTGGCGCCCAGCCCGAGGACGAACACCGGAATGCCGGCGGCGCGCGCTGCGCTCACGGCGCTGGCGAGTTCATCGGCCGTCGTGGCATCGTACAGCACGTCCGCGGGACCACCGATGCGGAATGTGGTGTACGGAGCCAGAGGCACGCGGAGACGCAGCCGCTCAGCTCCGAGTGCCGGTGCGAGCAGCGATGCCAGCGCCTCCGGCGTGTGCGCCGGCCCAACTGTCGAGGACGAATGCATAGGATGCGGGAAATCAACGCGGGCTGGCGACGGCTCGCCAGCGGTCTCACGAAGCTCCTGCGCCTGTCGGCGCTGCCTGTGGCCCTTGCCACGCTCGTCGCGGCGGCCGTGCCCGTTGCCGCGCAGCAGGTGGCCGCACGCGGTTCGCAGCGGGCGGAACTCGAGCGGACCATCCAGCGCCGCGTGCTCGCCAATGGCCTCGAAGTCATCGTGGTCCCCAGCCGCGGCGTGCCGCTCGCGACGATCGAGCTCGTCGTGAAGAACGGTGCCTTCACACAGCCGCCGGAGTACGCGGGACTGGCGCACTTGTTCGAGCATATGTTCTTCAAGGCGAACGACACCTATCCCGAGCCCGATGCCTTCCTGGATCGCGCGGCGGACCTAGGCGCCTTGTTCAATGCCACGACGCGCGAAGAGCTCGTCAACTACTACGTCACGGTCGTCTCCGATTCCGTGGAAGGCGGCATGCAGTTCCTGAGCGCGGCCCTGCGCGGGGCGCAGTTCCGCGCCGACGAACTGGCGCGCGAGAAGCAAGTCGTGCTCGGCGAGTACGACCGTGCCGAAAGCTCGCCGTTCTTCCGCCTCGACGAAGCCATCGGGCACGTGCTCTGGGGCGACTTCTGGAGCCGCAAGAACACCATTGGCGACCGCGATGTGATCCGGAACGTGACGCCCGAGCAAATGCGGACGATCCGGGACCTGTACTACGTGCCGAACAACTCGGCGCTGATCGTCAGCGGCGATGTGCAGGCCACGGCGATGTTCGCGCTGGCCGAGCGCGTCTTCGGCAGCTGGCCGCGCGGCGAGGACCCCTTCCGTCGCGCGCCGGTGCCGGCGGTGCCGCCGCTGCGCGAGAACCGCGGCATCATCGTCGAGGAGGACGTCAACGCCGTCACGGTACAGATCCAGTGGCACGGACCCAGCGCGTCGAAGAACGAAGCCGCCACCTTCGCCGCTGACGTGTACTCCGACCTGCTGAACCAGCCCACCTCGCGTTTCCAGCAGCGGCTGGTCGAGAGCGGACTCTGGCAAGGCATCGTGGTGAACTACTACACGCTCAATCACGTGGGGCCCATCACCGTGAGCGGGCAGACGTCGCCGGAGCGGCTGCGTGACGCCCTGGTGGCGCTGCACGCCGAGCTGCGCGCGACGCTTGAGTCCGGATACTTCAGCAGCGACGAACTCGAGGACATCAAGGCACACCGGGCCGTGACCACGGCCTTCGGCCAAGAGCGCGCCACCGAGAACTCGCACACGATCGGCTTCTGGTGGAGCGTGATCGGGCTCGACTACCACTTCCGCTACATCGATGAGATGGCGCGCCAGACCGTGCCGGACCTGCAGCGCTACGCGCGCACGTTCATCATCGGCAAGCCGCACGTCACCGGTGTGATGCTGCCCCGCGGCATGCGCGAGCGACTGAACCTCACCGAGGCCGAGCTCGCGACGCTCGGGACCGCCCGATGATCCGCGCCCTCGCGCTCCTGCTCCTCTCGGCCTCCGCGCTCGCCGCGCAGGCGCTGCCCGACACCGGCACGATTCGATTCGAGGTCGGTGGCGTGCGTGTCATCCACCGTCAGACGGATAACAACCTCTTCTTCGCCAAGCTCTACCTGCTCGGCGGCACGCAGCTCGTGACGGCCGAGACCGCGGGTCTCGAACCACTGCTGCTCGAGGTGAGCGAACGGGGCAGCGCGCGCTACCCCGGCGAGCGGCTGCGTCGCGCCCTGGCACGCACCGGTGCGCAGATGGGCGTCGAAGCCACGCGTGATTGGACCGTTCTGGGTGTCGGCACGACGACGGACCGCTTGGATTCGACCTGGGCGATCTACACCGACCGGCTCCTGCGCCCAACGCTCGCCACCGACGATGTGGAGTTCGTGCGCGCCAACACGGTCGCCGCATTGGCGCAGCGCGAGGATTCACCCGATGCACTGCTGGAATACCTCGCGGACAGCGTGGCCTTTGCCGGACATCCGTATGGCATCTCGCCGCGCGGTACCGTGAGCTCGGTCGGCCGCATCACGCGAGAACAGCTGCAACGCTTCCACAGCGAACAGATGCAGCAGTCGCGCATGCTGCTCGTCGTCGTCGGGAATGTGCCGCGTGCGAAGCTTCGGCAGATGATTGCCTCCACGTTAGGCACGCTGCCACGCGGTGACTATCGCTGGACGGCGCCCGTCACGGGTCAGGCGCGTCCGGGCTCAAGCGTGCTGATCGAGCCACGCCGCTTGCCGACCAACTACATCCTCGGATGGTGGGAGGGGCCGCCCGCCGGTCATCCCGACGTGCCGGCACTGCGCGTCGCATCGGCCATCTTGTCCGGCCGTCTGTTCGCCGAAGTGCGCTCGCGCCGTAACCTGACCTACGCCGTGGAGGCCCGCTATCGCGACGAGGCGCTGACATCGGGCGGGCTGTACGTCACGACCACACGTCCCGACACCACGCTCGGCATCATGCGGGCCGAGATTCGCAACCTGCAGACCTTCGAGATTCCCACCGAGAACCTTCGGCCGCTCATCCAACAGTTCCTCACCGAATACTTCCTCGATAACGAATCGTCCGGAGAGCAAGCCGACTTCCTGGCGCGCGCCGAACTCTACCGCGGTGATTTCCGTGCCGCCGAGCGGTTCGTGGCGGACCTGCGCGCCGTCACCGGCGAGGACGTACAGCGTGTCGCGCGGACGTACATGCGTGGCATTCGATTCGCCTACATCGGAAACCCGTCACAAGTGAACCGCTTCCGGCTCATGGGATTCTGATTCAGCGTGCGCGCTGTGTGAGCACGTCGCGCACGCCCTCGAGCGAACCGCCGACGGCGCGCAGCGCGACCAGCGCGTGATAGATCAGGTCCGCAGTTTCCTCGGTCGCGCGCGCGACATCTCCGTCCGCGCAGGCCGTCACGAGCTCGCTCGCCTCCTCCCCGATCTTCTTCAGGCGGAGATTGCGGTCGGCGAGCAGCTTCTGCGTGTACCCGGCGCCCGTACCGGCGGGCGCTGCGGCGCGTGCGGCAATCGTCGCGTCGAGTGCCGCGAGCGCATCGCCGCGCGCCGCCTCCCCGAAACAGGTGCGCGCACCGGTGTGGCAGGCCGGACCTGCAGGTTCGACGCGCGCAAGCACCGCGTCGCCATCGCAATCCGCGACGAGCTCACGCACGCGCAGCACGTTGCCGCTCGTCGCCCCCTTGTGCCAGGGCCCGCGCGTCCGGCTGAACAGATGCAGTTCGCCGCTGGCGACCGTGCGCTCGAGGGCCTCGCGATCGGCGAACGCGAGCATCAGCACCGCTCCCGACCGAACGTCCTGCGCGATGACGCTCACCAAACCGTTGCCTTTCGCGAAATCCAGGCGATCCATGTCAATCATCGAAGTAGTCCCGCACAGTGGCCGCGAGGGCTGAGTTGGTGGCGATGGCCGAGCCGGTGAAGGCACTCGCCACGCCATTGAGATCGGTGAAGACGCCGCCGGCTTCCTCGATGATCGGCTGGAAGCAGGCCGCATCCCAAGGATTCACGATGGGGTCGACCATCGCTTCCGCACGTCCTGTTGCGACGAGCAGATAGCCGTAGCAGTCGCCCCAGGTGCGGGCGATCCCCGCCTCGCCGATCAGCGTGCGCCATCCATCGAGCTTGCTCGTACTGCGAAACGTCCGGTCATCCGTGATGAGGACGGTCGCGCCCGCGAGCGTCGCACAATCGCTCACGCGCGCCCGCTGGCCATTCCACCAGCATCCTTCGCCCGGTGCGGCCGCAATGGTCTCGGCCACCGCCGGAAAGCAGGCCGCCCCGGCGAGCACCCGCTCACCTTCCACGAGCGCGACCAGCGATCCCCACAAGGGAACGCCGCGCACGAAGCTCTTCGTCCCGTCGATCGGGTCGATGATCCAGCGTCGCCCCGAGCTGCCGGCGAGCTCACCCAACTCTTCGCCGAGCACGCCGTCGTCGGGGAACCGTGCGGCGAGCCATGCCCGCGCCGCGGCTTCCGCGTCGCGGTCGGCAATCGTCACGGGTGACCCATCGGGCTTGGTCTCCACCGTCAGCAGCGAGCGATAGTGCTGCAACGCCACGCCACCGATGTGGCGCGCCAGCGCTTCGGCGGCCGACAGCAGTTCGCGGCTCATGCGGCCACCTCGCGCACCGGGAGCGCGGCGTCGCGCATCGCGGCCTTCAGCTCCGCCACGGTGGAGGACCCATCGTGCAGGATGCCGGCGACGAGCGCCGCGTCAGCGCCACCGTCGAGGATGGCCTCTCGCACATGCGAGGCACGCCCAGCGCCGCCCGACGCGATCACCGGCACCGAGACCGCATCGGCCACGGCGCGCGTCAACGCCAAGTCGTATCCGTCGCGCGCGCCATCCCGGTCGATGCTCGTGAGCAGGATCTCGCCGGCCCCACGCCGCGCACATTCCGCCGCCCACTCGACGGCATCGAGGCCGGTCGGCCGTCGTCCGCCGGCCACATACACGCGCCAACCCTCTCCCTCGCGCTTCGCATCGATGCTCGCGACGATGCACTGCGCACCGAAGCGCGCCGCGCCCTCGGTGATCAACTCCGGGCGCCGCACGGCTGCACTGTTCACGCCGACTTTGTCGGCGCCAGCGCGCAACGCGGCCGACATCGCCTCCACGGAGTCGATGCCACCGCCGATGGTCAGCGGAATGAACAGCCGCTCCGCCGTGCGCCGCGCGAGCTCGAGTGTCGTCGCTCGCGCTTCGTGCGTGGCGGTGATGTCGAGGAAGACAACCTCATCGGCCCCCTCCGCCTCATAGCGCATCGCGAGCTCTACGGGATCTCCCACATCGCGCAAGCCGACGAACTGCGTGCCCTTCACCACGCGTCCGCGATCCACGTCGAGGCACACGATCAGACGGCGCGTCAGCGTCACTCGACCTCCAGCGCAATCGCGCCCTTGGTGGAGAACACGGCGCCGGAGTCCTTGGCGGCATCCCGCAACGCGAACCCCAA
>PNKF01000090.1 GCA_013822285.1 Gemmatimonas sp. | reverse complement strand
AAGCCATGCAGAACCTGTACGACAACATGGCCGAGTATGGGTATGACCTCACGAAGATGCCCTTCGTGATCCAGTACAATAAGCGCGACCTGCCGAACGCCGCGCCGCTCGACGAGCTGCAGAACACGCTCAATCCCGGATGGGAAGTGATCGACGCGGAGCGCCAGAAGGTCACGCCCAACCAGTTCCGGCCTGGTGAGAACATCATCGAGCAGAACGCCGAGGGCATCTGGGTGGAGCGCGCGCACTTCTTCGAGGCGGTGGCCGTCACGGGCGACGGCGTGTTCGACACGCTGAAGGCCGTGTCCAAGCTCGTCCTGAAGACGCTCGCGTAGGCGAGCGACCGCCGGTGAACCTGCCCAACCTGATCTCCGCGGCGCGCATCGTCGCCGCACCGTTCATTGCCGCGCTGCCGTTCATCGACAGCGTGGCGGTGCGCTTCGGGGCGTTTGCGCTGTACCTCATCACGGCGATCAGCGACCACATCGACGGCAAGATCGCCCGCGAACGCGGCCTCATCACGGACCTCGGCAAGGTGCTCGACCCGCTGGCCGACAAGCTGCTGCTCGTCGGCTGCTTCGTGCCGATGTTCCTGCTGCAGGCCTCGTTCAACGATCCGCTGCGCATGCTGCTGCCGCGCATGGAAGAGATGTCGGAGTACTACTTCGTCACCTTCGCGATGGGCGCGGTCTACTTCCCCTGGTGGGTGCTCGTGCCGATCATCGGGCGCGAGGCCTTCATGACCTGGTTCCGTGGATTCGCCCAGGCCCGCGGCGTGGTGATCGCGGCCCAGAAGCTCGGCAAGTGGAAGGCGGGCTTCCAGTACACCTGGATGGGCGCGGCCTTCGCGTGGTTCGCCCTGCGCCTGTTGATCGAGCGCAACCAGTGGTGGGGACATCCCGCGGCGGACATCGGCGCCCGCGTGCTCGGCAGCATCGGGGCCGTCACGATGTACGTCGCGCTGGCGCTGACGCTGATCTCGCTCGCCGACTACCTCGTGCGCCACGGGCGTGTCTTCACGACGCCCGCCAAGCGCTGAACTCCGCGCGCCCACCGCGCGTTGATGCGACATGGACGTTGAACTCGTCAGTATCGGCAACGAGCTGCTGCTCGGCTACACCATCGACACCAACGCCGCGTACTTCGCGCGCGAGGCCGCCGCGCAGGGGATCCGCGTGGTGCGCCGCGCGACGGTCGGCGATGGCCCAGAGGAAATCGCGGCCGCGGTGCGCGAGGCCCTCGCACGCACCGGCGCCGTGATCACCAGCGGGGGGCTCGGACCCACCGCCGACGACCTCACCAAGCCGAGCATCGCCGAGATCTTCGGGCGCGGGATGACGCTCGACGAAGGCATCCTCGAGGACCTCAAGCAGCGCTGGGCCAAGCGCGGATGGCCCGGAGAACTGCCGGCGGCCAATCGAAACCAAGCGTTGATCCCCGCGGGTGCAGAGATCATCCGCAACGACCATGGCTCGGCGCCCGGCATCTGGCTCGAGGACGAGCAGGGCCGTTGGTGCGCGATGCTGCCCGGCGTGCCGCGCGAGTTCCGCGGCATGGCGCGTGAGCAGCTGATCCCGCGCCTCGTCGCGCGCCGTGGCGAGGCGGTCGGCCTCGTCGTGCGCTCGCGCACGCTGCGTACCACTGGGATCGCCGAGAGCAAGTTGGCCGACGAGATGGGTGAGCTCGCGAAGGATCCGCTCGGCACCCGGTTGGCGTATCTGCCGGGCTGGGAAGGCGTGGACCTGCGCATCACGGTGTGGAACGAGCCGTCGGACCGCGCGGCCACGCTGCTCGACGATGCGGAGCGCGCGATTCGCGAGAAGGTCGGCGCGTGGATGTATGGCCTGGACGATGACGACCTGGCGGTGCTGATGCTGCAGCAGTTGCGCGCGCGCGGTCTCAAGATCGCCGTCGCGGAGAGCTGCACCGGTGGCATGCTCGGCATGCGCCTCACGGCGATCCCGGGGTCGAGTGATGTCGTCGATGGCGGGACCATCGCCTACGCGAATCACGTGAAGGTGCGCGAGCTGGGCGTGCGAGACGCGACTCTGCAGGCGCAGGGGGCCGTGAGCGAGGAGACCGCGCGCGAGATGGCCAGCGGTGTCCGTGCGCGCTTTGGAGTGGACGTCGGCGTGAGCATCACCGGCGTGGCAGGGCCTGGCGGCGGAACGCCAGAGAAGCCGGTCGGCACCGTGTGCGTGGCCGTGGATCTGCGCGGTGAGCTTCGGTCGGCGCGTACGACGATGGTGGGCGACCGCCATGAGGTGCGCCAACGCTCGACGCAGGCCGCATTGAATCTGCTGCGGCGCGCGCTTGCGGGGTGATGCGGCGCGCACGCCAGCGCAACGCGCAGCGAAGTGCGAGATGTCGCGGTAGGTCTGGAAACGGAGAGATGCGAGGTATTACCGGGCACGACGCGAGGATCGCGTCGTGCCCTATTTACTTTCCCCTTCGGCCGAGCGTACCGTATGGCCATGCCTGCCCTCGAGCACCGATTCTGGACCGCTGCTGACGTCCGCGAACTGCCGGACGACGGCAATCGCTATGAGTGCATCGACGGGGCATTGCTGGTGACACCAGCACCCAAGCCCCGGCACGCGCTGGCAGTGGAGGAGCTGCGTGCCTTGTTGCGCGGTTTCGTCCTGCGTCACGGCGTCGGGGTGTTGCTGGGCGCTCCGGCCGATGTTGAGACCACGCCCGGCACGACGGTGCAGCCCGACCTGTTTGTCGCGCGAACGCGGTTGGCGAGAAAGCTTGTGGAGTGGAGCGACATCGCGGGCCTCGAGCTGGCCATCGAAGTCCTCTCACCGTCAACGGCCCGAGTCGACCGCGTCGTGAAACGAGAGTTCTATCAGCGCGCAGGCGTCGCCGAGTACTGGGTCGTCGACCTCGACGCTCGCGTCATCGAACGCTGGCGCCCCGGCGACGACGAGCCGGAGGTCGTGCGCGGAACACTCCGCTGGCAGCCACGCACTGCCGCGCAGGCCTTGGAGCTCGATCTCGCCGCGTTCTTCGCCGCAGTCTGCGACTGAGACGCAGCGCGGTGGGCGGCTGAGCCGCTCCGCGGGGCTGGTCCCGCCGAAACGTCCGCCCCGACCTGCCGTAGGGAAGCCAGTCGCCGCCGGTATCTGCCGATGCGGCAACCATTTGCTGGCACGGCTGTTGCCCCTCACTCGGGTAAACGGCCAACTTTCCCTGCTATGACAGACCATCGTACTCCCGATCTCGAGACCCCCGCCGCGCAGGACGCCAGCGCGGAGAATGTCGCGAACACCATGCAGGAGCCGTCGGCGGATGCCGGCGCGACTGCCGGTACTGACGCTGCCACCGATCCGCTGGCGGAAGCGCAGCGCGCGCTCGCCGAACAGCAGGACAAGTACCTGCGGCTCTACGCGGAGTACGACAACTTCCGCAAGCGCGCCCTGCGCGATCGCCAGGACGCCGAGAAGATGGGCATGAGCGCCGTCATGAAGGGTCTGCTCGAGACGCTCGACGACCTCGGGCGCGTCGCGCACATGACGCCGGAAGGCGCAGATCCGAAGAGCGTGCTCGAGGGCATCGCCATGGTCGAGAAGAAGCTGCTCAAGTCGCTCGCCGGCCACGGTCTCGAGGTGGTCGATCCGGTCAACGCGCCCTTCGATCCCAAGCTCCACGAGGCGATCACCACGGCGCCCGCGGCCAGCGCCGACGAAGACGACACCGTCGCGGTGGTCTATCAGGTCGGCTACGTCCTCAACGGCAGCCTGCTGCGTCCGGCGCGCGTCGTCGTGCGGCAGTGGAACGGGTGATGGCAGAGAAGGACTTCTACGCCGTCATCGGCGTCTCGAGCAGCGCCACCGCCGACGAGATCAAGAAGCAGTATCGCCGGCTGGCGAAGCAGTATCACCCGGACACCAACAAGGGTGATGCGAAGGCCGCCGAGCGCTTCAAGGAGATCTCGGAGGCATACAACGTCCTCGGGGACGCGGAAAAGCGGAAGCAGTACGACGAGATGCGGCGCCTCGGCGCCTTCGATCCGCGGGCCTCGCGCGGGCCGCGTCCCGGCGGCGCCCGCCCGGGCGCTGGCGGCGCCCAGAGCGGGCCGCGCATGGAAGAGTTCGACATCGGCGGGCTTGGCGGACTCGGCGATCTTTTCGGTTCGATCTTCGGCGGCGGACGCCAAGGTCGGCCCAGCGGGCCCGAGCAGGGGCAGAGCGTCGAGACCACGCTCGAAGTGCCGTTCAAGGTGGCGGCACTCGGCGGCAAGGTGCCCATCACGCTCGACTTGAACGAGGAGTGCGGTACCTGCAGCGGCAGCGGCGCAGCGAAGGGTGCGACACTCACGGCGTGCACGGAGTGCGGCGGCCGCGGCCAGATCTCCTTCGGCCAGGGTGGCTTCGCGGTGAATCGGCCGTGCCCAGCCTGCCTGGGCAAGGGACGGATCCCCAGCGAAAAGTGCGCGGCCTGTCAGGGCGCCGGCGCGAACCGCACCAGCAAGAAGGTGCTCATCACGGTGCCAGGCGGTACCGAGAGCGGCTCGAAGATTCGCCTGAAGGGGCAGGGCGGACGCGGCGTGCGCGGCGGCCCCAACGGCGACATCGTGATCACGTTCCAAGTGGGCGCGGATGCCGACTACGAGCGCGATGGCAATGATGTCATCGTGCGCGCGGCAGTGAACATCGCGCAGGCCACGCTGGGCTCGAAGGTCAAAGTGCAGACGCTCGACGACAAGACGGTCACCATCACGCTGCCGGCGGGCACGCCGAGTGGCAAGCGCTTTCGTGTCCGCGGACAAGGCATCGCGAAGGACGAGACGCGCGGTGATCTCATTGTCGAGATCGGTGTGGTCGTGCCCGAATCACTCAGCGACGCGCAGCGCAAACTGATGGAGCAGTTCGCGAAGTCCGCGGGGCTTGAGTACTAGTGCGCTAGAGGAAGTTCAGGACCCAGCGCCGCTTGAGGCGATTCGGTTCGCACCACGGATTTCCTGCCTCAGGCGACACGCTCGACACGTCGTTCGCGTTGGAGATTTCGCAGCGAACTTGCGGCAGGCGTTCGTGAGTGCCGACCGCCTGCCACACACTGTCGCTCACCGGTGTCAGCGTCAGCGAGACGCTCGACATGACCTCGAGACCGCGCGCGGTGAGTTCCTCGAGAGACCGCGCGTAGCGCGCGCTATCCGCAAAGAACCGCTCCTGTGCCGCATGCAGATTTCGAAGATCTGCCTTCGTGGCCGAGAAATACGCTTGGCTCCCGCCGCACGCGCACGCTGGTCTCACGAGTAGACCGAGCATAAGCAAGACGCCGAAGGCAGCCGACAGCAACTTCACATAGCGCATTTTTCGCTCGGGGAAAGAAGATGTGAAGACTGGACATCCGGCGCAAGCAAGACATAGCGTCTAGAATCTCCTGCCCGCGGAGTCGCTCTGCTGCGCGCCGATCTCGCGTTGTGCCGGCTCGCGATTGTCTCTAGTATCGCCTGGACCAGCCACCGTCCGCCAGTCGCCGGCACGTCGGTGGAGAATCGTCGAGTGCGGGTGTCCTCCACGACTGGTGTGATGGTGTCGCGCCCGACATTCGCGATGAGCGGAGGGGCTCGAGTACTAGGCCGCGGACGGGCGCGCCTCAGCGCTCCCAGTAGATCCAGCGCAGGAACGCCATCGCCGCCTACGTTCGGGGCGGGGACGGGCCTCGTCAACGTCACCCGCCCCGCCGTGGTGCGCAGTCAGGATCTCGCGCTACACCGAGAACCGAAGCCCTGCGACGACGCCGTCGTGCGGCGTGTGTTCCGGATCTTCGACCGCGGTCCACTCCACCGACGCTCCGCTGCTCAGCGCACGGTGCACCAGCGCTTCGATCTCCGCCGGATGCGCGCGCCACGCCGTATCGGTGAAGATCAGCTCGGCGATCGCCCCGACGGCTGCCGCGCGCTGCGCGCGCTCGAAGCCAAGCGCCGCACGCCCATGCGCGGCAGCGGCGTCTCGCAGCTCGGCGATATGCGCCGCCTGTTCGCGACGACGCATGCCCTGCAGCGTCGCGATGATCTCCGGGATGGCGGCATCCGCCGATCCCATGCGCAGCGTGCTCACGATCTCCGTGCGCTCGGCCAGCGGACGCGGCAGCGCGAGCACGAATCGTTTGACCGTCTCGACCGCGCCGCCCACCACCACGGGCAGCGCATCTTCCGCGAGCGTGGTCACCCGACGCACCGCCGTCGCCAGCAGTCGTTCGCTCGCCTCGCGACGTTGCCGCTGCACCTCGTCGGCGCTGGCACGTCCATGCGTGTCGACGTCACTCGCACGGTCGGCCTCGAGCTCCACGATGGCATCCACCACACCGTCGTGCAGCAGACCAAGTCGCGCGCGGGCGCGATCGATCTGCACCAGTAGCGCCGACTCCGGCTCCGCCGCGCGCAGGAAGGGAATTACCCGCGGGCCCACGTCCCAGGCCGCCGAGGTCTCGACAGTCGGCGGCGTGTCGATCACCAACTGAGCGCCCGCCGCGGTGCGGAAGAAGGCCCATCCCTGACGGCGCGAGCGGTGTTCTGCCGACGGGATGGCCTCGATCAACTCGGCCAGGCAAGTCTCGATGGCCTCGCGCTCAGGCTGCGGGAGCTCGGCGGCGCGTCGACGCAGCTGCTCAATCGAATCGCGGAGTCGCAGCGCCACCGCACGACCCTCGGCGGGGTCTGCGGGTGCTGCCTCGAGATACACACTGAGCGTGGCTGCGTGACGGTTCGCGGCGAGGAACTGCGAGAGCTTGGGCCAGGCCGACATCGTTTGCTCCTGTCAGAAGGGCTACCTGCCAATCTGCAGTGCGCCGCGCCGCGAACCATCGGACGTTTCCCCCGACTTCAGTGGGGGAAACGGCGTCAGGGACTCCCTCAGCCCTCGAGTGTCGCGTGCAGCGTCATCGGCACGCTCAGCGCCTTGGAGATGATGCAGTTCACCTTCGTGGCCTCGGCCAGCTCGGCGAACTTCTCCTTGCTCATGCCCGGCACCTTGGCCTTGGTCGTGAGCGCGATGTTCACGATGGCCATGCCGCCGCCCACCTTGTCCATCTGCACCTCGGCGGTCGTGTCGACGTACGCTGCAGCGAAGCCCGCCTGCGAGATGCCCAGGTTGAGCGCCATGGAGAAGCAGCCCGCGTGCGCGGCGCCGAGCAACTCTTCGGGGTTCGTCCCTGGTGCGCCTTCGAAGCGCGTGCCGAAGGAGTACTTGCCTTCATAGGCGCCGCTGCCGAGGCGGAGATGCCCGCTGCCGACCTTGAGTTCGCCTTCCCACTTGGCATGTGCCTTGCGCGCGATCATTGCGGAGTCTCCTTTGGGTTACGCTGCTTGAATCGGTAACACGCGCCCGCTTGGCGCAATGATCCCACCACCGAGCACGATGCCCTCGGCGTCGTACAACACCACACTCTGCCCCGGTGCGATCGCATACGCCGGCTCATGCAACGCAACGGCGAAGCGGCGCGCATCGGCCTGCAGCAGCGTGCCGGCGATCGGCGTCGCGCGATGCCGGATGCGCACGAGCACCTCGCGGCCCTCGCTGGGCACCTCATTGACCAACCAGTTCACCTCTCCGGCATGCACGCTGCGGCCGAGCAGGGCCTCGCGCGGGCCGATGACGACGGCACGGTCTTCAGGACGCAGCGCGACGACGAACATCGGTTCCTGCGAGCCGCCCGGTAGCCCACGCCGCTGGCCGATGGTGTAGCGCGCGAAGCCGTCGTGCTCGCCGATGACGCGGCCATCAAGCGTCATGATCGGGCCACGCGACAGCGCCGGTGCATCGGCCGGCAGCTCGCGCTCCAGCACCTTCACGTAATCGCCATCAGGCACGAAGCAGATCTCGTGGCTCTCCGGCTTGTCGGCGGTCAGCAGGCCGAGCTCGCGGGCGATGGCACGCGTCTCGGGCTTCGTGAGATGCCCGACCGGAAGCATCATGCGCGCGACGACCTCGCGCTCGATGCCCCAGAGGAAGTAGGTCTGGTCCTTGTTGTCGTCGACGCCGCGGGCGAGCTTGCCATCGACGATGCGCGCGTAGTGCCCTGTCGCGATGAACGGCGCCTCGATGGCGTCAGCCTTGGCCAGCAGGTCGCGGAACTTCGTGAACGTGTTGCAGCGCACGCAGGGAATCGGCGTGCGGCCGGCGGCGTACTCGGCGACGAAGTCGCTGACGACGTCGCGGCCGAAGGCGTCCTGCAGGTTCAGCACGTAGTGCGGGATGCCCAATGATTCGCAGACGCGACGCGCGTCATTCACGCTGTCCAGCGAGCAGCAGGGGCGGTCGGGGAGATCACCGCCGTCCTTGAAGAGCTTCATCGTCACGCCGACCACGTCGTAGCCCTGGCGCACGAGCAGCGCGGCGGCGACGGAGGAGTCGACGCCGCCGCTCATGGCGGCGAGGACGCG
>PNKF01000089.1 GCA_013822285.1 Gemmatimonas sp. | reverse complement strand
GCCGAGGCGATGGAGCGCGAGGTGCGCCGCCAGGTGACGGAGATGGGCATCTCGCCGGACGCGGAGGGCCGCGTGCGTTTCGACACCGGCGAGCGCGAAGGCAAGCGCCCGCGCGCCTTCTGCGCGCCCGTGCGCATTCCTGATGTGGTGCATCTCGTGCTGCGTCCGCACGGTGGCCAGAACGATTGGATGACCTTGCTGCATGAGCTCGGCCATGCGCTGCACTTCGCCAACATGCGGCGCACGCTGCCCTTCGAGTTCCGCTGGCTGGGCGACAATTCGGTGACCGAAGGCTACGCGATGCTGTTCGACCATCGCCTGAAGGATCGCGGCTGGCTCGCGCGCTACACCGGGCTGGATGCCAAGACGATGCAGGGCTTCCTGCGCTACATGGGCTTCGAGGAGCTGCACTTCGTACGACGCTACTGCGCGAAGCTGATCTACGAGACCGAGCTGCACGGCGGCGCGGTTGCGTGGTCGGCGCTGCCGGACCTGTACGTGGAGACGCTCACGCAGGCGACGGGCTTCCGCTATCAGCGCAGCGATGCGTTTGTCGACGTGGATGCGCGCTATTACGCGGCGCGCTATCTCCGCGCCTGGCAGCTGCAGGCGCTGCTCGATGAATCGCTGCGCGAGCGCTTCAACGAAGACTGGTGGCGGAATCCTCGCTGCGGGCCGTGGATGGTGGAGGAGCTCTTCGCGCATGGCCAGCGCGAGTTGGCGCACGAGCAGGCGGCGCGTGTGGCGGGGAAGGGGCTGTCCTTTGCGCCGGTCATTGCCGGCATCGAACGCATGCTGGGCTGAGGGGAGCCGCACCGTGGCGACTGTATACCTGAACGGCCGATTCGTCCCGAAGGGCGAGGCGATGATCTCCGTCGAAGACCGCGGCTTCGTCTTCGGCGATGGCATCTACGAAGTCGTGCGCGCCATCGACGGCAAGCTCTTCGAGTGGCCCGCGCATGCCGAGCGCTTGGCCTACGGGCTGAAGGAGCTGCGCATCGACGCGACGGGGACGGACACGCTGGGCGAGGTGTGCCTGCAGTTGCTGCGCGACAACGCGCTGACGGACGGCGAGGCGACGCTCTACATCCAGGTGAGCCGCGGGGCGGCGCCGCGCACGCACTACTTCCCGCCGGCTGGCACGGCCAACACGGTGTACGCGTCGGCCTCGCGCTTCGTGCCGAACATGGACATGCGCACGAAGGGCGTGAAGGCGATCACCTTCCCTGATCAGCGCTGGGCCCGCTGCGACATCAAGACGGTGAACCTCCTCGGCCCCGTGCTCGCGCGGCAGGCGGCGGTGGAGCAGGGGGCGTATGAGGCGCTGCTGCATCGCGACGGCATGATCACCGAAGGGGCCGCAACGACAGCCTTCGCGGTGATCGACGGCGTGCTGCGCACGGCGCCGCTCTCGAACTATCTCCTGCCGAGCATCACACGCGCGGTGTTGATGCAGCTGATTCGCGGCGCGGGTATCCACCATGAAGAGCGGGCGTTCACGCTCATGGATCTGCGGAAGGCGAGCGAGATCTTCGTCTGCGGCACGACGACGGACGTGCAGCCGGTGGTGACGCTCGATGGGCAGCCGGTTGGGAATGGGACGCCGGGACCGGTCACAGTCTCCATTCGTGAGCTGTTCGCGAAGCGCCTCTACGGGCGCTGAACGACTTGGCCACGGAGACACGGAGGCGCAGAGCTATGCGTGCCTCCAGCGGGTTCCTGACTTGGGTTATCGACGGCACGATTGGCCTGGCTTCGTGTTGCGCATTCCTCCGTGTCTCTGTGCCTCCGTGGTAAGTCGTTCCGGTTCTAACCTTCCCCATGCCTCGCCGCAAACGCTGGCAGCTCCCTGACGCGCCGCCCGCGCCGGTCGCTGAGGACTCGACCAGCCGAGTCCTCGGCGAGCTCGCCCACGCCGTGCTGCAGGCCGCCGAGGCCCGCGACGCCTATCAGTTCGCGCTGGATCGGACTTGTCCGGCCGTTGGGGCGCAGCTCGGCGCCGTGTTCTTGCTCGACGGGGCCGCCGAGGTCATGCGTCCGGTCGCCGCCCACAATTGGCCGGACCGCTGGCGGCGCTGGCTGGGCGAGATGCGGGTGCGCGTGGGCTTCGGGCCGGCCGGCGAGGCGGCGGCTGAGCGGCGGCTGATCGAGGTGGCGGACGTCTTTGCCGACCCCGCGCTTGAGGATTGGCAGGACGTCGGCCGCGAGCTGGGTTTCCACGCCATCATCTCGGTGCCGATCGTCGGGCCGGAAGGGCTGGCTGGGGCGGCCAGCTTCTACTTCGCGACCCCTGGCACCCAGCCGCTGGCCACCAAGGCCACGCTGCGCGTGGTCAGCGATCTTCTCGCCACCGCGCACGAGCTGGAGCGCCTGCGCCGGCAGCTGCGCCTGGCCGAGGCGGCACTCGAGGATGAACGCTCGGCCGCCGCGCCGCGTAGAGAGGACAGCCAAGCAACCGACGTGTAGATTTGAGGTGTCTCATCAGCACCTCTCTGGAGAACCCCCCAAGTGTCGCGTCATCAACAGTCCGGTCGCACGCTGCAGCAGCAGCGCACCGCCATGCCCGCCGCCGACGTGCTCTCGCACGCGCGCGACTTCTTTGCCCGCCGCTCCGGCATCTACGCCGCGTTCCTTGAGAAGCAGGGACCGAACTGGATGAGCCTGCGTGGACAGGGTGGCGAGGAGATCGTCATCGCCGCCACGGAAGAGACGGGCGGTACCTCTGTGAGCGCCTCGAGCTACATGTTCGACGCCCAGGTCGCGCAGTTCCTCTCGACCTTGCCGCCGGCCGCAGAGACCGCCGGAGCCGTCGCGTGAGCGCTGCCGTCAACATGCTCCGCGCCCGTCCGGGCGTCTTGGTGTTGGGCGTCGACGCGCCGAATGCCATCACCGTCCGCGTGCAGATGCCGGAGCTCTGGGACACGCTGGCCGTGCGCTGCGCGCCGGACACCTCGGTGCTTGCGCTCAAGCAGGCGGCGCTCGATGCGTTCATCCCGATTCATCAGCCGACCGTGGACTTCGTGATGAAGCTGCGCGGCTTCGAAGTGCTGGATGAGTCGCAGCCGCTGGATGTCGCCGGCGCGCGGGACGGGTCGACGTTCCTGCTCAGCTACCGCCATCGGCGGCCGGTTCGCTAAGCGCGGCATCCGTTGAGCGCCGCAGCCGCCACCCCGCAGCCTGATCGCGACGCCTTGTTGGCCGCCGCGCAGCGACTGCGCGCGGAGGTCGGCAAGCGCATCGTCGGGCAGCACGAGGTGCTCGACGAGATCCTCATGGCGCTGGTGGCCGGTGGTCACGCGTTGCTCGTCGGCGTGCCCGGCCTCGCCAAGACGCTGATGATCCGCTCGGTGGCGGAGGCGATGTCGCTCGACTTCCGGCGCATCCAGTTCACGCCGGACTTGGTGCCCAGCGACATCACCGGAACCGAGCTGCTCGAGGAAGACACGCAGACGGGCCACCGCGCCTTCCGCTTCGTGCAGGGGCCGGTGTTCGCCAACATCGTGCTTGCCGACGAGATCAATCGCGCGCCGCCGCGCACGCAGGCCGCGTTGCTCGAGGCCATGCAGGAGCACCGCGTCACCGCCGCCGGCTCGACGATGTCGCTGCCCGAACCGTTCTTCGTGCTTGCCACGCAGAACCCGATCGAGCAGGAAGGCACGTATCCGCTGCCCGAGGCGCAGCTCGATCGCTTCCTCTTCGATATTCGCATCGGGTATCCCGGCGCGGACGAGGAAGTCGCGATCCTGCGTTCGACCACCGGCGTCGACAACGCGCCATTGGCACCGATGCTCGACGCGCATCAGGTGCGCGACTTGCAGCGCATGACGCGCGAGGTCGCGGCCGCCGATGCCGCGCTGCGCTACGCCGCGGCCCTCGCCCGCGCGACGCGGCCCTCGGGTGACGAAGCGACGCCGCTGGTCAAGCAGTACGTGCGCTGGGGTGCCGGACCGCGTGCCGGGCAGGCCCTCATCCTCGGGGCCAAGGCGGCCGCGCTGTTGGCGGGGCGTCCGAACGTCGCGCCGGCGGACATCCGTCGCGTCGCGCGCCCCGTGCTGCGCCATCGTGTGCTGCCGAACTTCGCGGCCGAAGCCGAAGGCATCACGGCGGAACGCATCGTCGAGGATCTGCTCGAGCGCGTGCCCGAACCGCGCGGCCTCACCGGGATCTGACGATGCCGGTCGGCCCGTACGGCGCGTTGCTTGACGCCGTGCGCGGCGTGCGTTGGCCCGCGCGGCGCCTCGTGGCGCAGGGGGCTTCCGGCGCGCACCATGCGCGCTCGCGTGGCGTGGCACCAGAGTTCGCCGAGTATCGGCCGTATCGCCAAGGCGACGATCCGAAGCGACTGGACTGGAAGCTGCTCGCGCGCAGCGACAAGGCCTTTGTGCGACTCGCGCCGGACCACGCCGTGCTCGGCACCACGCTGCTCGTGGATGCGAGCGCGTCGATGGCCTTCCCAGAGGGCGAGCCGAACAAGTGGCTGCAGGCCAAACGACTCGCGATCGGACTCGCGGCGGTGGCCCATGGTGGGGGCGATCCGGTCGGCGTGACGATTGTCTCGGGCGCAGGTGCGCGTCGCCTCGAACCGCGCACACGTGCTGGCGTGGTGGCGGACATCGCGCGCACGATCGATGCGCTGCGCCCGAGCGGCGCGCCGACGCTCGCCGATGCGCTTGCGACCTCCGCACCTCGCGTCGCCGTGTTGACCGATTGCCTGGGTGACTTCGTCGAGCTGCGCCGCGCGCTGGCGCGGCACATCGTGCGCGGCGGCGAGGCTTGGGTGGTGCACATCGTATCCGCCGCCGAGCTTGAGCCTGGCGATGAGGCCATGCTCGCGACGGATCCTGAGGATGCGTCGCAGCAGCGCCCGTTGTTCGCGGCCACGCGCGAGGGGTATCGTGAGGCATTCGCGGCGTTCCGTGCTGAAGTAGCGCGTGGGTTGCGTGCGGACGGTGTGCAGTACGTGGAGGTGCGCGACGACGAGCCCAGCGATGCGGCGGTGCGGCGCATCGTGCGGCCACCGGAGGTCATGCGCTAATGGCGATCACGCCGCGTGCACCGGGTAACCAGCCGTGACCGTCGCACTGCCGTGGATCTTCGCGCTCGGTGTGGCAGTCGCGGGCGGCGTCGTCGGCTTGCACTTGCTCAGCACGCGGCGTCCGCCAGCGCGCCCGCTGCCGACGGCGCGCTTCGTGCCGGAGTCCGACCTGCGCGCCGTGTCGCGCACGTCGCGGCCGACGGATCTGTTCTTGCTGGCGCTGCGCGTGCTGGCCGTGCTGCTCATCGCGGCTGCCTTTGCGCAGCCGATTCCCGACGCGCCTGGGCCCTCGCTGCGTCGCGTGGTGGCGCTCGAGTGGACCACCGCAATCGTGGATGTCGAGGCGGCACGCGCGCGCGCCCAAGCCTTGCTCGGCGAGGGCGACGCTGTGGTCGTCTTCGATACCGGCGCTCGTGTCTTGCCCGCGTCTGCGCTCGCCACGCTCGCGGCGCCGACACAGCGCGCCGTCGCGCTCTCGCCGATGTTCGTGGCGGCGCGTGATGCGGCGCGTGAGATCGCGCGCGGTGCAGACTCGTTGGCGCTGACGGTCGTGAGTGGATTTCCGGCTGAGGCGTGGGATGCGGCGACGGCGGCGCTGCGCGACGAATGGAATGGCCGCATCGAGGTGGTGCGCGTCGCGACGACTGTCGATTCTGCGGCGGCGTCTTCGCTGCAACTGATGCCGCAAGACGCCGATGATCCCGTCGCGGCGGCGCTCGACGCGGTCTCGCGCGGAGGTCACCCCGTCCGCATCCGGCGTGACGAATCCAGCGGGGCCTCCGCGCTCAGCGAGGCGGACTCGCTCTGGTTGGCGCAGACGCCAGGCGCGCTGCTGCTGCACTGGCCGCGACGGCGTGAGGCGGCTCTGGGCGCGGATGGCGTGTATGCATCGCTCGGTGGCGAGGCCGCGCTCGTGGCGCCATTGGCGCGGCGAGAGTTGGGCGCGACTGACGAGATGGACGCGGCTTTGGGCGCTGCTTCTGTCTCCTCGATGCGCAGCATCGCGTTCTGGCGAGATGGCAGTCCCGCAGCGACCGAGCGTCCGGTCGGGCTGGGATGTGTGCGCGAGATTGGCATCACGATCCCTGAGCGCGGGGACGTGACGCTGCGCGAGCCGTTCCGCCAGCTGTTGGCCGTGCTGACGGAGCCCTGCGGCGGCCGGAGATCCCGGTCGCCATCGGACTCCGTGCTGACGGCATTTGCGGGCGATGGCCCGTTGGTGTCGGCCGCGGCATTCGAACACGAGCGCGCCGGTTCGCCCCTGACGCCGTGGTTACTGCTCGCGGCGCTGGGCGCTCTGCTCGCGGAGCAGTGGTGGCGGCAACGCGGAGCGCGGGCATGAACGTGATCGCCCGCATGGCGGTGCTGCGCACGCGATTGCTTGCGGCCCTGCTACTCCGCGCGCTGCTGTACGGCGCAATCGCGGCGCTGGCCACGGTCGCACTGCTCTTGCTGGCTGACGTATTGCTCGGACTCCCGCAGCGACTGCGAGCCATCAGCGCCTGGCTGCCGTGGGCGCTGGGAATTGTGGTCCTGCTGGTCGGTGCGACACGCGCGGTCCGGAGCGCCCATGCCGCCACGGCGGAGCGACTGGCGCTGTGGTTTGAAGCGCGCATCCCGGAGCTGCAGTACGCACTCGTCACCCGCGTGGGCGCCGAGCTCCAATCGCTCGACGCACGCATCGCCGCCGCGCCTTTGGATCTCACGCTCCGGCGGGCGACGGCCGCCGCGCTGCGTCCACCGTTGATGGTCCTCGGTGTCGGACTCCTGCTGCTGTGGCTGATGCCGAGCGGAGCCGTCGCGCGCATCGCCAGCCCGCAGCCCGGCGATGCACTCAACCGCCCGGGCGCGGCGGCGCGCGCCATCGAGAATCCACTCGCCGTCATCGTCGCGGACGTCATGCCTCCGGCGTACAGCGGTATCGCCTCGAGCAGCGTCGATGATCCCGCCGCGCTGCGTGCCCTCGTGGGTAGCCGCATCCGCCTGCGGGGGCGCGGCGCTGATGTGCGCGCCACGGTCGGAGAGGCTGCCGCCGTCGACGCCACGCCACAGGGCGATGGTTGGAGCGTGAGCCTAGCGATGCCCGCAGCAGCCACTGCCGTCCGCCTGCGCGCCGGCAGCCACGAGCGCGTGCTGTTGCTCGATCCCGTCACGGATTCCGTGCCGGAGCTCAAGCTGTCGCTGCCGTCGCGCGACTCGGTGATGCGTGTCGCCACTGGGGCGCTCGCGATGTCAGCCGACCTGCGCGATGACCACGGCCTCGCGGACGCGAGCTTCGAGCTGATCATCAGCACCGGAGATGGCGAGCTCTACGAGTTCCGCACGCTGACGCTGGGCGCGCGACGCTACCCGGCGCCGACACGTACAGCACAGTTGCGTGCGGAGGTGTCGCTCGACTCGTTGCGCCTCAAGCCCGGCGACATCATCCATCTGCGCGCCATCGCGACGGATCGCAACGATGTGAGTGGTCCGGGTCGCGGCGCCTCCGAGACGCGCACGCTGCGCGTCGCCCGCGCCGACGAGTACGACAGCGTTGCGGTGGATCCCGCTCCGCCATCGGAGCCGGAGAAGGACGCCCTCTCGCAGCGCATGATCCTGCAGCAGACGCGCGAGCTCGTCGCGCGAGTGCCGCGGATGCCACGCGCGGCCGTCGTGCGCGAGTCACGCATCATCGCGGTGGACCAGACCAAGCTGCGCCAGCGCGTCGGGCGCGCCGTATTCGAACGGTTGGGGGAGAACGAGGGCGAACATGCGCATTTCCCGGGCGACGGACACGCGCACGGTGAAGAGACGCCACTCAGTCCTGACGACATCCTCGCGGCTGCCGAGCGGGCGGCCAACGCGGATCCGACGCGCAATCTCGACAACCACGGTGACGAGACGCCGATCGTCGCGCTGAATCGCCCATTGCTCGAGGCGTACAACCACATGTGGCGCGCGGCGTCCGAGCTGGAGCTTGGGGAGCCGGCGGCCGCGATTCCTTGGATGGAGCGCGCCATCGCGGCGTTGCAGGCGGCGCGTGCGGCTGAGCGCATCTATCTGCGTGGGCGTCCGTCACCAGTCGTGGTCGATCTCGCTCGCGTGCGCTTATCCGGCAAGGACGAGGGCGCGCCGACCGCTCGCTCGGCGCGTCCCGTGGCGGATCCCGCCCGTGCCGCGAGGCTCGCGCGGTTCGATCGGGTGCTCGCGCTCGTGCCGTCCGCGCCCGCTGCGGCCGCTGATTCGCTGCTCCTGATTCGCGTGTCGTTGCCGGAGGCCGCGCGCCGCGAGGCGACGGCGCTCGACGCAGCCGCGAACGCCCTGCGGCGCGGTGGCGATGTCACGCAGGCGCTGGCGGCGGCGCGTCGGGCCTTGGTCGCCACTCCCCCACGCCGCGCT
>PNKF01000088.1 GCA_013822285.1 Gemmatimonas sp. | reverse complement strand
GGACGTGCCGATCCGTGCGCACCTGATGCTGATGGACAAGCGCGCGTCGGTGCCGCACGACGGCATGCCGCAGTGGTTCCGCATCGTGAAGGCGGATGATGGGCGCTTGGCGACAGCGGAGTTCGTCGGTGATGCGGCCCTGGCGCGCGAGTCGCGATTGGTGATCTCGGTGGACTGCACCTCAGAGGTGGAAGAGCTCGAGCCGGAGGTGCGCGAGGTCTCGCAGGAGCTCGCGGCGAGCATTGTGCCCGCGCTGACGCGCATCGAGCCGGTGCTCACGCGGGGCTGTCGCAACTGTGAGTTCCGCACGGATCCGGCCGAGGGCCCGAGCGGCTTTCATGAATGTTGGGGCGAGCGCGGTGCCGCGCACCCACATGTGCTGCAGCTGTACCGCGGCGGGGATCTCATCGATGCGATGATCGCGCAGGGCATCGACCGCGTGACGGACATTCCTGACACGCATGTCCATGCGCTCAAGGGAGCGTACGGCGAGCGGCAGCGTGTGCAGATCGAGCAGACACGTGCCAACGCGGAGTGGTTCGACTCTGCGTTGGGGCACGAGCTCGCGGCGGCGCGGTATCCGCTGCATTTCATCGACTTCGAGGCGGCGCGCATCGCGATTCCGCATCACAAGGGGATGACGCCGTATGGATTGCTCGCGTTTCAGTGGAGCTGCCACACGCAGCGCGCGCCGGGGGCGCCTCTGGAGCATCGCGCGTTCTTGAATACGGATCCGATCTGGCCTAACGAACTCTTCGCGCGTGAACTGCGCCATGCGGTGGGCGACGAAGGGACGCTGCTGGTGTGGTCGCCGTACGAGAAGAGCGTGTTGAGTGCAGTCGCCGAGGAGATGTCGTCGCTGGGGTCAGGCGATGCGGACTTGGCGAACTGGCTGCGTGAGGCGGCGTTGCCGTTGTCCGACAAGGGCGGGCGGCAGCTCGACATGCTGAAGCTCTGCCGCAAGCGCTACTACCACCCGGGCATGCAGGGCAGCAACTCGATCAAGTTCGTGCTTGATGCGCTGTGGAAGCATTCCTCCGATGCACGTGAGCGCTTTGCGGCGCTCGCGGGACGCGCGGGTGATCCGGAACTCGGGCCCTATGCGACGTTGCCGCCGGAGATCATCGACGGATCGGAAGCCGAGGTGAAGGAAGGCACGGGCGCGGTGCGCGCGTACTTCCGCATGGCCTATGGTCTCGAGCGTGATGATCCGGCAATCAAGACGCAGTGGTCGAACCTGCTGCTGGAGTACTGCAAGCTGGACACGTTGGCGATGGTGCTCATCTGGGAGCACTGGCAGCGGATTACGGGACGATGACCTCGAAGCCCATCGCGTGTGCGGCGGCGGCGAGGCGGCGGTCGTAGGTCGCCAAGGCCGTTTCGCCAATGTCGCGATTGAAAAAGTCGAGCGTCGCCAGATGCACCGCATCGAGGGTTCGCAGCGCGCCCGTCCGCCCCGTGTACAACAACTCGAGATTCTTGCGACGGATGTCCGCGAACGTGATCGCGTTCGATATCTCGTCGAGGATCGCTGCCTTCGCCTGCAACTGGCCCATGGCGGCCGCACGGGTGCGCATCTCCAGGTCCGTGATGCGACTCGCGACGAGCGGAAGGTCCCAGAAACCTTCCTTTGGCCGGCGCTGCTCTGCGAACACCTCAGCGAGCGCTACAGAGGCGTCGACGTAAATCAGAAGCGGTCCTCGCGCGACTCGTCCAGCTCGCGCATGAGTTGCTCGAACGGAATCCGAGGCCCGTCGTGCTCGAGGTTTAACTCCGTCCCTGGCGGAATCTTGCGCGGAGTGATCAGGCCCTGGCGCACCGCCTCGGCGAAGCGCGGGTTCTCCATCATCGGATCCTTCCACGGCGTCGGCGCGCGCAACTCCGCGACCACGTCGCCTCGGTCCGTCACGAGCACGACCTCACCCGCCTTCGCGAGCTTCACATACTCGCTGAGCTTGTTCTTGAGCTCTTTGATGCCGACGACTTTCATAATCCCAAGGTAGCTACCGGTGGCTACCTCGGCCAGTCCCCGGTCCTGACTCCGCGCTCGATCAACCATGTGTCACTCTACGTCCACGGGCGGCGGCAGCCACAATCATTACATTCTGCCGATGCGCCTTTCTGCCCTTCTCGCCGCGCTGCTCCTGCCAGCGGCGCTCGCGGCCCAAGCCCCGCTCCTGCTTCCGGCCCCCCGCGAACTGGTCCGCCACGACGGCGCCGCGCTGTTCCGCGCCCAGATCTCCATCGCACCAGGCTCCGAGCGCGCCGACATCGAAGCCGCCGAAGATTTCGCGGCCTCCATGCGCGAACGCGGATTCCAAGCCGCGCTGCACGCGACATCGCGCGGCTGGCACGTGACGATGCTGCGCAACGGCTCCGAGCAAGCACGCCGCGTGCTGGCGCAGCACTCGCTGCGCTTCGAAGCGCCGATGCGCGAGGAAGGCTACATCCTCGTCACCGACACATCGGGCGCGACGATCATCGCCGAGACGTCGGCAGGCGCCTTCTATGGACTGCAGACCCTGAAGCAGTTGTTCGTGGGCGCGGGCAGTGCGGCGCGCCTGCACCGTGTGACGATCCGCGATTGGCCGGCCATGCGCTGGCGCGGCGCGCAGGACGATCTCTCGCGCGGCCCGATGCCGACGCTGGAGTACCAGAAGCGTCAGGTGCGATTGCTCGCGAACTACAAGATCAACACGTTCACGCTGTACTTCGAGCACACGCTGCAATTCGCGTCGCAGCCGGTGATCGCGCCGCCGGGCGGCTCGATGAGCCGCGAAGACGTGGCGGAGCTGGTGGCCTACGCGCGGCGCTATCACGTGACGGTCATCCCGCAGCAGCAGACCTTCGGGCATCTGCATCACGCGCTCAAGCTGGAGTTGTACGCGGATCTGGCCGAGACGCCGCACGGGCACGTGCTCGCGCCGGGACAGCCGGGTACGCTGCAGTTCACGCGCGGGATCTTCGCCGAGATCGACTCGATGTTCCCGTCGCCCTTTGTGCACCTCGGCGCTGACGAGACCTTCGAGCTGGGAGCGGGGCGCACGAAGCCGATGGTCGCAGACTCGGGGCTCGGGCGCGTGTACATCAACTACTTGAAGGCGATCGTCGAGACGGTACGCCAGCCGAACAAGCGCTACTTGTTCTGGGGCGACATCGCGATGAACTCGCCGGAGTTGGTGAGTCGCTTGCCGAAGGATCTCATCGCGGTGGGTTGGGATTATTGGTCGCGCAACAACTTCGACCGCTATCTCAAGCCATTCCGCGATGCGGGCATGGAGACCTGGGTGGCGCCGGGCGTGAGTAATTGGAACGGCGTGTACCCGAACAGCAACACCGCGCTGCCGAACATCCAGGGCTTCATTCGCGATGGGCAGCGTTCCGGCGCAACCGGCGTGATCAACACGACCTGGGATGACTGGGGCGACGCGATCTTCGAGCAGGTGTGGTATGGACTGGTGTTCGGCGCGGCGGCCTCGTGGCAGAGCGGTGAGTCGAGCATCCCGAACTTCCAGGCGGCCTACGGTCTCACCTTCCACGGCGACACACTGGGCGCGATCGACGCGGCGCAGCGGCACCTGATGGCCGCGCATGCGGCGATGCAGCGCTCAGGCGCCGGTGATGCGGGTTCGTACTTGTTCTTCCTCGATCCCTGGAGCGAGGAAGGCGTGATCGAGACGCTGCGCCTGCGTCCGCACATCGCGCAGGTGCGCATTCATGCGGAGAGCGCGCTGGTGCAGATCGCGCGGGCGCGTACGCAGCGGCATCTGCGCGAGCTGAGCGCGGTCGATGCCATGGAACTCGGCGCGCGACGCATCGACTGGCTGGGCATGAAGTTCCAGATCGCCGACGAAGTCGCGCAGGGCGTCTATGCCCTGGCGACGCTGGACACGGTGACCTGGAAGGAGTTCGCCGAGTTCACGGGGATCAACGGCAAGCTGCAGGACATGCGCGACGGTTGGGTGCTGACGCGCGAGTTGTTCGCGCGCAGCTGGGCCTACGAGAACCGGCCGTACTGGCTGGGCAACAACCTTGCGCGCTACGACGTGGAGACGCAGCGCTGGGTTGAGCGGATCAACGCGATGGACGCCGCGCGACGTCGCTTCACTCGGGAGCGGAAGCTGCCGGAGCCGCAGTCGCTTGGAGTGCCGTCAGGGTTGGCGCCGCCGCGCCCGGCGCCTTCCGGACGCTGAACCGCGCGTCTTCGGGGCCGTACATCTTGCCGGTGAGCGCCGGATCGATGTCGGCCACGGAGCGCAGCAGCGTCGCGGGAATCAGCTTGCCGCGGGTCTCGAAGAGCAGCAGGTGAAAGTGGTCGGCGTTCTCGATGCCGCGCGTGAGCTCGGGCATCCAGGCGTCGCTCTTCATGGCCGCTTCGATCTGCGCGGCCGGCGTGCGCGGACCGGCGATGTACACGCGGTCGTACGCGAAGGGCACTTCGATATAGAGCCAGAGCGTGGCGGTGTCGCCGCGGGCGGAGGCTTCGGCGACGGCCTCGACCAGATCGGCCTCGGTCTTTTCGAGGCGTTCGGGGCCACAAGCGGTTACGGCAAGAGCGAAGAGCGAGAGGAAGAAGCGGCTGCGCATTGAGGGGCGAGGGCTGAAGGTCGGCCCGGGGGTGAGGGAATCTGGGATGGCGAGCCGTGAAGGGGGAAGGGGGAACGGGGAAGGAGGAACGGGCAAGGGGCGTGCGCCAACGCCCGCTCGGAGGGCGGCGTAGATTCTCGGTTGCGGGTGCCTATCGCCCAGTTCTCCGTTCTCCGTTCACCGTTTTTCGTTCACCGTCCTACCCACTCCACATGCGCGCACCACAGCTTCTCACAGCGCTCGGCCTCGCGGCACTCGCGACGTCCGGGCTCGGTGCCCAGTCGGTCGACCAATCGGTCATCGACGGGCTCCGCTGGCGACAGATCGGCCCGGCCAACATGGCTGGCCGCATCGCCGACATCGAAGGCATTGCGAGCCCGAGCAAGACGTTCTTCGTCGCCGCGGCGGCGGGCGGCGTCTGGAAGACGACGAACAACGGCGTGACCTTCCGCCCGGTGTTCGACAACTACGGTGTCGCGTCGTTGGGCGATCTCGCGATTGCGCCGAGCGATACGAACGTGATCTACCTCGGCACCGGCGAGCCCAACTCGCGCAACTCGATCTCCCCGGGCGGCGGCGTGTTCAAGTCCACCGACGGTGGCATGACCTGGGCATACGTCGGCCTGAAGGAGACGGAGCATGTGGGCCGCATCATCGTGCACCCGACGAACCCGAACGTGGCCTGGGTTGCCGCACTGGGCGCGGCCTGGCGTCCGAACCGCGAGCGCGGTCTGTACAAGACCACCGACGGCGGCACGACCTGGCAACTGAAGAAGTTCATCAACGATACGACCGGCTTCGTCGACATCGACATCCATCCGACGAACCCGAATGTGCTGTTCGCGGCGAGCTACCATCGCCTGCGCGGCCCGTACTTCCTGCAGTCGGGCGGCCGTGGCTCGGCGCTGTGGCGCTCCGAGGACGGCGGTGAGACGTGGACGGAAGTCCGCGGCGGCGGCTTCCCGGCGACGATGAAGGGTCGCATCGAGATCGCGATTGCGCCGAGCGACGGCAACGTGATCTACACGATGGTCGAGGCGGATACGAATGCGAATCCGCGTCCGACCGCCGGCGCCGCGGCGCAGAAGAGCCCGAGCGGCCTGTATCGCTCGGCGGACGGTGGCCGGACCTGGGAGAAGACGGCGGACGACAACGTGCGTCCCTTCTATTACAGCCAGGTGCGCGTGCACCCGACGAACCCGAACCGCGTGTGGTTCAGCTCCACGCCGGTGAAGGTGTCGGATGAAGGCGGCAAGAACGCCCGCAACGCGACGATCGGCCTGCACGTGGACCACCATGCGCAGTGGATCGACCCGAAGGATCCGGAGCGCCATGTCGTCGGCAACGACGGTGGCATCGGCATCACCTTCGACAACGGTGGCAACTACGTCTTCCCGAACACCTTCGCGATCGGGCAGTTCTATAACATCTCGTTCGACATGGCCGTGCCGTACCGCGTCTGCGGCGGCTTGCAGGACAACGGCTCGTGGTGCGGCCCGTCGCGTCGTCGTCAGGGTCCGATCACGAACGCGATGTGGTTCACGTTCAACGGCGGTGACGGCTTCGTCACCAACCAGGACCCGACGAACCCGGACATCATCTACGGCACGTCGCAGGGCGGCAACATGGCGCGCTACGTCGTCTCCGAGGGCCGGAGCTCGCGCTTCCAGAAGCCGAACTACCGCACGAAGTACATGCAGTGGGAAGACTCGATCATGGTCGTGCGCGGCGATACGACGCGTGCGATGACGCCGGCGCTGCGTCGTACGATCGACGCCCTGCGCGCGCAGCAGCGTGCGGATTCGATCGCCGACAGCCCGCGCTGGAACTGGAACACGCCGTTCTTCCTCTCGCCGCACAACCCGAGCATCGTGTACATGGGCGCGAACCGCGTCTACAAGTCGCTGCAGCGCGGCGACAACATGTTCCCGGTGTCGGGCGATCTCTCGTACGCCGACACGATGAAGATCCGCGTGTCGACGCGCACGACGGGTGGCATCACGGTGGACGCGACGGGCGCCGAGACCTTCGGCACGATCGTGTCGCTGAATGAGTCGCCGTTGGTGGCGGGCAAGCTGTACGCCGGTACGGACGACGGTCGTCTCTGGATGACGGAGAACGACGGTGGTGCGTGGACGGAGCTGACCTCGCGCGTGCCGGGTGTGCCGGCCGGTACGTATGTCTCGCGCATCGAGCCCTCGCACTTCGATGCGAGCCGCGTGTACGTGACCTTCGACAACCATCGTCGCGGGGACTTCACGCCGTACGTGTACGTGTCGGACGACAACGGCCGCACGTTCCGCGCGATCGCGAACAACCTGCCGAAGGGCGGTCCGGACTTCGTGCACGTGATCCGCGAGGATCTCAAGAACCAGAACCTGCTCTTCGTGGGCACGGACGTCGGCGCGTATGTGTCGGGCGACCGCGGCGCGACCTGGCAGAAGTTCATGACGGGTCTGCCGAACGTGCCGGTGCACGACCTGGCGATCCACCCGCGCGACAATGAGTTGATCGCGGGCACGCACGGCCGGTCGATCTGGATCGTCGACATCGCGCCGCTGCAGCAGGCGGGTGGTGCGATGACGCAGACGGCGCATCTCTACGCGCCGCGCACGGCGTTCCAGTGGGGCGAACCGCCGTTTGAAGGCCACTCGACGGGCAACATGCTGTTCCAGGCGCCGAGCCCGCAGTATGGCGCGGACATCTGGTACCGCCTGAGCAAGAACGTGGGTCCGGTGCGCGTGTCGATCATGGACGCGAACGGCGACACGTTGCAGACGCTGACGGGTCAGGGTCAGGCGGGCGTGCACAAGGTGACCTGGGGCTTCAATGGTCGCCCGGCGCCGCGTCCGGCGCTGCGTGGTGCGGCGCTGCGCGACTCGATCAACCAGGCGCGTCGTGTCGTGGTCGTGCTCGACTCGGTTGAGGCGGAGGGCAAGATTCCTGCGCCGGCGATGGCGATGCTGCGTCGTGCGCTGACGGGTGGCGCGACGGGCATGCAGGCGATCGCGCGTCAGTTCGGCTTCGGTGGCGGCGGTGGTGGTGGTGGCGGACAGCCTGGTGTGTGGCAGGCGCGTCCAGCCGAGCAGTCGCCGCCGGCTCCGCGTCCGCAGGGTGGCGCGGGTGGCCAAGGTGGCCGTCCGGGTGCGGGCGGTCAGGGTGGCCCGCCGGGTGGCATGGAAGGCCTGACGCAGGAAGACCTGTTCGCGATCATCCGCGCGGCCGGCATCATGGGCGGCGGCGGTGGTGGTGGCTTCGGCGGCGGGGCGCCGACGGCTGAGCCGGGCAGCTACCGCGTCGCGATGACGATCGAAGGCCAGACGTACACGCAGACCTTGCGTGTGGAGCGGATGGCGGGCGGCGGCGCGAGCGGCTTCCCGTTTGAGCTCGAAGAGATGGAGCGCGCGTACAACCGCTGGCTGCGTACGCAGCGGTAAGTGCAGGGCGATGGGGCGGCACGCCGCCCCCTCGGATCAGCGCAGGCGCAACACCACAGGCGGGCCTTCGATCGCAGCATGATCGAGGGCCCGTACTGCTAGGCGGTCGGTGGATGCGGGCACGGCGATCTCGCGGGCGGCGCCGCGGAGCACGGTGGATTCCCAGGTGCCGTCGCCGCGGCGGGTCTGGATGAGCCACCAACGGGGAGTGTCAGGCGTGGGTGTAAGCCGCGCCGTGATGTCGCCATTGGCGCTGCGGCGCAGCTCGACTTGCGGTTCGCCTTGGCGCGCGACGCGCATCCACGGCGATGCCGGCACCAGCGCGCGCGTGTCGTACACGTGCCGTGAGAGGCGCGTGGCCAGCGAGTCGCGGTCCTCGAGGAAGACCTTGGCGCTGAAGTGCACGTTGCCGCTGGCGCCGGCTTCGGCGCGCGTGACGCGGATCTGATGCTCGATCTCGTTCGTGC
>PNKF01000087.1 GCA_013822285.1 Gemmatimonas sp. | reverse complement strand
CGCGTCCGTGGTCGCGACGAAGCGGCCGGACTTCACGTGCTTGGCCACATGCGAGGCCGGCACGTCCTGGATGTGCGACTCGCCGCGCATCAGCAGATCCACGACGCGGGTGCTCACGTCGTAGCCGATGACGTGGAACCCCGCCTCGCAGAGCTCGACCGCAAGCGGGAGTCCGACGTAGCCCAATCCGATGACCGCCGTTACCGCGGAACGGTCATCAATCTTCTTCAGCAGCGCGTCCTTCATCGAAGCCATACAGGTGGTGGAGGTAGGAGTTACTTGCCGAAGAACGACCGCACCGCCGCGACGACTTCATCGCGCTGCGCCGTCGTGAGTTCTGGGAACACGGGGAGCGACACCACTTCCTTCGCCGCCTTCTCCGCCTCGGGGCAGGCGCCTTCCGTGTAGCCGAGGTACGCGAAGCAGGGCTGCAGGTGCAGCGGCAGCGGGTAGTACACCGAGTGGCCGATGCCCTTGGCCTTCAGGTGGTCCTTGAGGGCATCACGCTTCGGCACGCGAATCGTGTACTGGTTGTAGATGCTTTCGTTGGCCGGATCGATGTACGGCGGCACGATGTCGGCGATGTCCGCGAAGGCCTGCGTGTAGAACGCCGCATTGTCGCGGCGCGCCTGGCTCCAGGCCGCGAGGTGCGGCAGCTTGGCCAGCAGCACCGCCGCCTGCAGCGCGTCGAGGCGGGAGTTGTAGCCGACCTCTTCGTGGAAGTACGTCTGCACCGAGCCGTGCGTGCGCAGGCGCATCAGGCGCTTGAAGATCGTCTCGTCCTGCGTGACGATCATCCCGCCGTCGCCGTAGCCGCCGAGGTTCTTCGACGGGAAGAACGAGTAGGTGCCGATCGTCGCCACCTCACCCGCCATCTTCCACTCGCCAGCGATCTTCCGGCGGGCACCGATGCTCTGCGCCGCGTCTTCGATGATCGGCATGCTGGGCAGCAGCTTCCGGATCTCCTCGAGCGCCGCCATCTGGCCGAACAGATCGACAGGGATCACGGCCTTCGTCTTCGACGTCACGGCCGCGGCCGCGAGATCGGGGCGGATGTTGTACGTCTTGGGGTCGATGTCCACGAACACCGGCGTCGCGCCGACGTTGTGGATCGTGCCAGCCGTCGCGAAGAACGTGAACGGCGTCGTGACCACTTCGTCGCCGCGGCCGATATCCAGCGCGCGCATCGCAATGAGGATCGCGTCCGTACCGTTCGCGCAGCCCACGGCGTACTTGGTCTTGGAAAGCCCGGCGACTTCGCACTCGAGCTTCTGTACCGGCTCGCCGAGGATGAACGCCTGGTCGTCGACGACCTTCATCAACTGCTGCACGACTTCGTCGCGGATCGTCGCGTGCTGCGCCTTGAGATCGAGAAGCGGGACAGCCATTGGAGCGGCACCTAAGGGGGCGAAAGTAAGGCTCGCACGGAGCACCCGTGCGAGCCTTGTAAGTTCGCTTCCTGACGCGACATAGTCAACGAACCAAGGGGGTGTTTCCTGCCCTCTGGGAAGCCGTCCGGGCCCTAGGCCTCGCGGCCTGAGCCCAGCACGCGGTCAGAGCGTCGCGCGCAGCGGCAGCGGGACCTCTCGGCCCGTCTTCGCCGACTCGTAGATGCCAAGGATCAGCTCGAGAGACTTCCGGCCGCCACGCCCGTCCGTGTCCGGCACCGCCTCGCCACGAATGACCCGGAGCACATTCCGGTAATAGGGCTCATGCCCAAACCCGTACACGGAGGGCGGATCCGTGTTGACGCGCTCCACCTCGGCGTCGTCCGGATCCGCATCCGCGAACGACCAGTGCTCGATCTTGTTGACCGCCGTTCCACCGACCTTCACCGTGCCCTTCTCGCCGATCAGCGTGAACGAGCCCTCGAGGTTCTTCGGGTACGTGAGCATCGTGACCTCGATCACCCCCAAGGCCCCGTTGCGAAACTTGAGCACCGCCGCGCCCGTGTCCTCGGCCTCGATCTTCCGGGCCATGGTCGCGGTCTTGGCAATCACACTCTCCACCGGTCCCACCAGCCACTGCATGAGGTCCACGTAGTGCGAGGCTTGGTTCATGAATGCACCGCCGTCAAACTCCCAGGTCCCACGCCAGGGCGCCTGGTCGTAGTACGCCTGCGGTCGCGACCAGTGCACCGTCGTGTTCGCCAAGAACAGCCGGCCGAAGCGCCCCTTGTCCAGCGCCCGCTTCACCATCTGCACGGTGGCGTTGAGCCGATTCTGCTTGACCACGAACAGGTGCACGCCGGCGTCGTCACAGGCCTTCACCAAGGCATCGGCGGACGCCAGCGTGATGGCCATCGGCTTCTCGCTGATGACATGCTTCCCCGCCCGCGCCGCAAGAATGCCGTGCGCGGGATGCAAGCCACTCGGCGTCGCAATCGCCACCGCATCGCAGTCCGCCTCGGCCAGCATCCGCTCGTAGCTCGTGAACCAGGGCACCTGCCACTTCTCGCCGGTCTCTCGCGCACGCGATTCCACGCTGTCGCAGACCGCCGAGAGCTGGAGCCCCTCGACTTTGTTGATGGCCTCACAGTGATTCGCGCTGATTCGGCCGCAGCCGACCAGCGCGATGCGCACCGCAGCGCTCACTTGGCCTCCGCGGGAGCGAGCAGGCCCGCCTGCTCCGTGTAGGCCGCAGCGCAGTCCGCACAGCGAAGATTCGGCCCAGCGCCGCGCAGGACGCTTCCACAGGCGCAGACCCAGCCCGTCCGTCGTGCGGGTACGCCGGTCACCAGCGCGTACGCCGGCACATCCTTCGTGACCACGGCCCCCGCCCCGACGAAGCTGTACTCGCCGAGGGTCGCGCCACATACCACCGTCGCATTCGCGCCGATGCTGGCGCCGCGCTTCACCAGCGTCGGCCGGTACTCGTCCTTGCGGCTGACGTGGCTGCGCGGGTTGATCACGTTCGTGAAGACCATCGACGGACCGCAGAACACGTCATCCTCGAGGATGACGCCCTCGTACAGCGACACGTTGTTCTGGATCTTCACGCGATCGCCCACACGCACGCCGTTCATGACCACGACGTTCTGGCCGATGTTGCAGTCGCGGCCGATCACGGCCTTCGGCATGATGTGGCAGAAATGCCAGATCTTCGTGCCGGCGCCGATTTGGGCGCCGGCATCCACGTAGGACGACTCGTGGACGAAGGGCTCGCTCACGCCTTCGCCACCCCGACCATCGCCTGCCACTCCTGCAAGCTCTTCACCGCAGACTTGGTCGTCCGCATCGTCTCGATCGCCTCACAGGCCGCGCTCGCACCGCTCAACGTGGTCGTGTACGGCACGCGATTCGCCACCGCCGCCTGCCGCAGCGAGTAGTCGTCCTTCTGCGCCCGCTTGCCCAGCGGCGTGTTGATCAGCAACTGCAGCTCGCCGTTCACCATCAGGTCGATGCCGTTCGGGCGCCCGCCGCTCACCTTGAACACGCTGCGCGCCTCGATGCCCTGCCCTGCCAGGTGCTTCGCCGTCCCCTCGGTCGCGACGACGCCGAAGCCGAGCGAGGCGAAGCGCGACGCAATCTTGCCCACCTTGGCCTTGTCGCGGTCGTTCACCGTCAGCATCACCGTGCCCTCGCGCGGCAGCGGATTCCCTGCGGAGATCTCCGCCTTCGCGTAGGCCATCCCGAACGTCTCGCTCACACCCATCACCTCGCCCGTCGAGCGCATCTCGGGGCCGAGGATCGGATCGAATTCGCGGAACTTGGTGAACGGGAACACCGCTTCCTTCACGCTCACGAAGGGCGCGATGATCTCTTCGGTGTAGCCCAGCTGCTCCAGCGTCTCGCCGAGCATCACACGCGCCGCCAACGAGGCGAGCGGCTTGCCGATGGTCTTCGACACGAAGGGTACCGTGCGCGAGGCGCGCGGATTCACTTCGAGCACATAGACCACGCCATCCTTGAGCGCATACTGCACGTTGATCAGGCCGACCACGCCCAGCGCCTTGGCGAACGCCACGGTGTGCGCGCGCATCTGGTCCTGGTGCTCCTTGCTGATCAAGTACGGCGGCAGCGCACAGGCCGAGTCGCCGGAGTGGATGCCCGCGTCCTCGATGTGCTCCATCACGCCACCGATGACGACGGTCTTGCCGTCGCTCAGCGCGTCCACGTCCGCCTCGAAGGCGTCTTCCAAGAACGCATCCACCAGTACCGGGCGGTCTTCGCTCACGCGCACCGCGCGCTGGAAGTAATCGCGCAGCGAGGGCTCGTCGTACACGATCTCCATCGCGCGGCCACCGAGCACATAGCTCGGCCGCAGCAACACTGGGTAGCCGATGCGCGCCGCGATCTTCACGGCCTCCTCGACGCTGGTCGCGGTGCCGTTCGGCGGCTGCTGCACGCCCAACTCGCGCGCCAACTGCTCGAAGCGCTTGCGGTCCTCGGCGATGTCGATCGCCTCGGGGCTCGTGCCCAGGATGCGCACGCCCGCCGCCTCCAGCGGCTTCACCAGCTTGAGCGGCGTCTGGCCGCCAAGCTGCACGATCACGCCCACCGGCTGCTCGCGATCGACGATCTCCAGCACGTCTTCGAACGTCAGCGGCTCGAAGTACAGCTTGTCCGAGGTGTCGTAGTCCGTCGAGACGGTCTCCGGATTGGAGTTCACCATGATCGTCTCGTACCCGGCCTCGCGCAGCGCCAACGCCGCGCGGACACAGCAGTAGTCGAACTCCACGCCCTGCCCGATCCGATTCGGGCCCGAGCCGAGGATGATCACGCTCTTCTTGCCCGTGCGCGGCATCTCGCTCTCCTCGTCGTACGAGGAGTAGAGATACGGCGTGTTCGACGGGAACTCGCCGGCGCAGGTATCGACCATCTTGTACGCCGGCCGCACGCCCATCGCCCAGCGACGTTCGCGCACCTGCTGCTCCGTCTCCTTGCGCAGCGCGGCCAGCTGACGGTCGCTGAAGCCCATCCGCTTCATGCGGCGCGTGAGCCGGGCATCCACGCTCGGGGCCGCCGCGTAGGCCTTCTCGGCCTCGAGCATCTCGGCGAACTGCTCCAGGAACCACGGGTCCATCATCGTGCGCTGCTGGATCTCCTCGAGGCTCATGCCGAGGAGCATCGCGCGCTTGATCTGGAACATGCGCTCCGGCACCGGCACCGGCAGCGCGGCGCGCACGGCGTCGATCGAATCGTCGGCCACGCGATCGTCCACCGGACGCTCGCCCACCACCCAGCCCGCGCGCCCCGTCTCCAACGCGCGCAGCGCCTTCTGGAAGGCTTCCTTGAACGTGCGGCCCATGGCCATCGACTCGCCCACCGACTTCATCTGCGTCGTGAGCGTGGTGTTGGCGCCCGGGAACTTCTCGAACGCGAAGCGCGGCACCTTCACCACCACGTAGTCGAGCACCGGCTCGAAGCTCGCCGGCGTCGTCTTCGTGATGTCATTGGGGATCTCGTCCAGTGAGTAACCCACGGCAAGCTTGGTGCCGATGCGCGCGATCGCGAAACCGGTCGCCTTCGACGCCAGCGCCGAGGAACGCGACACGCGCGGATTCATCTCGATGACGACCATCTCGCCGTTCTGCGGATTCACCGCGAACTGGATGTTGCAGCCGCCCGCGGCCACGCCGATCTTGCGGATGACCTTCATCGCGGCGTCGCGCATCACCTGATACTCCCGGTCCGACAGCGTCATCGCCGGCGCGCAGGTGATCGAGTCGCCGGTGTGGATGCCCATCGGATCGAGGTTTTCGATCGAGCAGATGATGACGACGTTGTCCTGCGCGTCGCGCATCACCTCGAGTTCGTACTCCTTCCAGCCAAGAAGCGAGCGCTCGATCAGCACCTGCGAGATCGGCGACTCCTCGAGGCCGCGGCGCACGATCGCCTCGTATTCCTCGCGGTTGTAGGCGATGCCGCCACCCGAACCACCGAGCGTGAAGGCCGGACGGATGATTGCCGGGAACCCCGTCCACTCGGCGATCTCGAGGGCCTGCTCCCAGGTCGTCGCGATCTTGCCTTCCGGGCACTTGAGCCCGATCTCGGCCATCGCCTCGGCGAAGAGCTTGCGATCTTCCGCCACGGCGATGGCGCGGGCGTTCGCACCGATCAACTCGACGCCGTGCTTCTCGAGCACACCGCGTTCGTGCAGCGCCATGGCGACGTTCAGCGCCGTCTGGCCACCCATCGTGGGCAGCAACGCATCGGGCTTTTCGCGCTCGATGATGAGCTCCACGTACTCGGGTGTCACCGGCTCGATGTACGTACGATCCGCGACTTCCGGATCCGTCATGATCGTCGCCGGGTTCGAGTTCACGAGGATGACCTCGTATCCCTCTTCGCGCAGCGCCTTCGCTGCCTGCGTGCCGGAGTAGTCGAACTCAGCACCCTGACCGATGACGATCGGGCCGGAGCCGATGAGGAGAATGCGATGGATATCGTTACGACGCGGCATCGAGCAGGTCTTGAATGATGTCGGAGCGGGACTTCAGCGGGGTCCAACCGGTTGCGGCGCGCAGCTTGGCATTGCTCCCAACGAGCACCGGGACGTCCACGGCGCGCTGCAGCGCTGGATCCACTTCAAGGGGGGAGCGCACTCCCGCCGCGGCAAGCACCTCTGCCGCCAGTTCCCCGACGCGGACCCCGACTCCACTGCAGACGTTGTAGACCTCGCCCGGCTGCCCGCGCGAAACCAGTGAAATATACGCAGACACGACGTCTTCGACGTGGAGAAAATCGCGGGTGACGTCGGTGTTGCCGATGCGCACGGGCTGCCCGCTGCGTCGTGCGTCCCGGGCGCGCTGGATCAGCGAGGGGAGCAGGAAGCTCGGGGCCTGGCCGGGACCCGAGTGATTGAAGGACCGCGTGCACACGACACGGAGGCCAGTCTCGCGCGCCATACCGAGCGCGGCCACTTCCTGCGCGACCTTCGTCTTCCCGTACACCGTCTTGGGCCGGCACGCGGCAGATTCTGGCAGCGGCATCTCAGCGGCGGCGTGCGCGCCATACTGCTCCGCGCTTCCGACCACGAGGACGCGAGGATCCGCCTCACCCGCCGCCTTCGCGAGCGCGGCGGCCCGCAGGAGCTCCGTGGCGGCCCCGACGTTCACGGCGAAGGCGCGCTCGACATCGGCGGCGGCGCTGGCCTGGAACGCGATGCCGGCGAGATGAATGATGACGTCGGGCGCCGCCGTTCTGAACAGCGCCAGCACCCGTGACGCCCCATTTGACGTCGGCGACAGGTCCATCGCTTCCCAGCGCACGGCAGCGCGCTCGGCGGCCGTCAGGATCCCACGCGGCGGCGTTCCCTCCAAGGAGACGCCCTCCACCTCCCAGCCCTCACGGAGCAATGCGCGGCAGGTCCACTGGCCGACGAACCCCGCCGCCCCCGTGACGAGCGCGCGCACCGTCAGCCCTTCGCCGGCACCGCGCGATGCCGCGCAAGGTCAGCGTCCACCATCATGCGCACCAGTTCGCGAAAGCGCACGGTGGGCTCCCAGCCCAGCTCGCGCTTGGCCTTCGCGGGATCCGCAACCAGCAAGTCGACCTCCGCCGGGCGGTTGAAGCGTGCATCCTGCTTCACGTAGCGCTGCCACTCGAGGTCCTGGTACCCGAAGGCTTCCTCGACCAACTGCCGCACGCTCCAGGTCTCGCCCGTGCCGATCACGTAGTCGGCCGGCTCGTCCGCCTGCAACATGCGCCACATCGCATCGACGTAGTCACCGGCGAAGCCCCAGTCGCGACGGGCGTCGAGGTTGCCCATGCGGAGTTCGTCCGCGAGGCCGAGCTTGATGCGTGCCACGGCGTCCGTGACCTTGCGCGTCACGAACTCGAGGCCGCGCCGCGGCGACTCATGATTGAACAGGATGCCGCTGACCGCGTAGAGCCCGAAGGACTCGCGGTAGTTCACGGTGATCCAGTGCCCGTACACCTTGGCCACGCCGTAGGGCGAGCGCGGGTAGAAGGGCGTGCTCTCCTTCTGCGGCGTCTCCACCACCTTGCCGAACATCTCGGAGCTCGACGCCTGGTAGAAGCGCGCCTTCGGGACCGTGCGACGCATGGCCTCGAGCAGACGCGTCACGCCGATGGCGGTGAACTCGCCGGTGAGCACCGGCTGCGTCCACGAGGTTGCCACGAAGCTCTGCGCCGCGAGGTTATAGACCTCGTCGGGCTTCACCTCGGCCATCGCGTCCATCAGCGAGGTCTGGTCGAGCAAGTCCGCCGACAGCAGTTCCACGCGGTCGACGAGATGCGCGATGCGCTCGTACGGCGTGGTCGACGAGCGACGCACGATGCCGACGACGCGGTAGCCCTTGGCGAGCAGCAGCTCCGCGAGGTACGACCCGTCTTGGCCGGTGATGCCAGTGATGAGAGCGGTCTTCATGTGCGGCGGTGAACGGTGACTGGCTCTTAGCAAAACGGGAGGAGCGCCGAAACGCTCCCCCCGCCGAAGCTCTCTACCGAGCGCTTCAAACTCAAACCGCCGCGACAGCCTTCCGCGGGGCCCGCTGGATCTTGCCGGCGTTGAGGCAACGGGTGCAGACCTTGATCTTCACCGTCTTGCCCTCGACGACGATGCGGGCGACCTGGAGGTTCGG
>PNKF01000086.1 GCA_013822285.1 Gemmatimonas sp. | reverse complement strand
GGCCGCGCGCCGAACATCGAGAACATCGGGCTCAAGGAAGCCGGCGTGCAGACGACCGAGCGCGGCTTCATCAAGATCAACGACAAGTTCGAGACGACCGCCAAGGGCGTCTATGCCATCGGCGACGTGGCCGGCCCGCCGATGCTCGCCCACAAGGGCTCGCGCGAGGGGCATGTCGTGGCCGAGATCATCGCTGGCGCGCACTACCACCCGGTGAACTACGGCAACATCCCCAACGCGACCTACTGCCACCCCGAGGTCGCCAGCATCGGCATGACCGAGGCGCAGGTGAAGGAGAAGGGGATCAAGTACAAGGTCGGCAAGTTCCCGTTCTCGGCGAACGGCCGCGCCCGCACCAGCGGCGAGACCGAGGGCTTCGTGAAGGTCATCCGCGACGAGAAGCACGGCGAGATCCTCGGCGCGCACATCGTCGGCGCGCACGCCACGGAGCTGATCCACGAGATCGCCGTGGCGCGCGAGAACGAGTACACGGTGGAGGAGATCGACCTCGCCATCCACGCGCACCCCACCTTGAGCGAAGCCATCGCCGAGGCGGTGCTCGATTCGATGGGGAAGATGCTGCACGCGTGAGCGTGCCGCGTCGGGGCACGTGAAGGAGTTTCTCGTCCTGGACCGCGGCCTCTGCAGCTATGCGGAGGCCTTGGCGTTTCAGCGCGAATTGGCCGCGAAGCGGATCAGCAAGGAGATCGCGCAGGATGTGCTCGTGCTCGTGGAGCATCCGCCGGTGATCACGCTGGGCCGCTCGACCAAGCAGGAGAACCTGCTGTTCACGCCGGCGCTGCTCGAGGCGCGCGGCGTGGAGCTGTTCGAGGTGGAACGCGGTGGGGATGTCACGTTCCACGGCCCGGGCCAGTTGGTCGGGTACCCGATCGTCGACCTGAATGAACACAAGCTCGACCTGCACTGGTATCTGCGGCAGGTGGAGGAAGTGATGATCCGCGCCGTGGCGCCGTTCGGCGTGACGGCGGAACGCATTCCGGGCAAGACCGGCATCTGGGCGCCCGCAGGTGCCGGTGCGCCGGCGCGCAAGCTCGCGAGCATCGGCGTGCACGCGCGGCAGTGGGTCACCTGGCACGGCTTCGCCCTGAATGTCACGACAGACCTGAGCTACTTCGACCTGATGGTGCCGTGCGGTCTGCCGGGGGTGGAGATGACATCCGTCGAGCGTGAGCTGCTGGGACGGTCCGGGGCCACGCTCGGCCTCACGCCGAGCCCCTCGATCTTCGACGACCTGAAGATGGAAGTTGTCCGGACGTTCGGCGCCGTCTTTTCCCGAACGCCACGAAGCGTGGCGGCGCTTTCGCTCACGGGCTAGGAGTGTCGGCCCCGTCGACGTGCGCACCGCCCCGCGGCGGCGTGCTCGCGCCGTCCGCTGCGAATCCGCTCCGACACCCCATCGACAGCTCCCGCCAGCGCCAGGACGCAGGGAATCCGCGGCCACGCGCTCAGCTACCGGCTAATCGCTCGCGTGGCGGTGTGCGCCACCGCTTCCCGGGCGTCGAGCGCGCGCGTCGAGTTGCCCGTCCGCACGTAGTAGCGCGCGCCGTGTTCATCACGAACGAACACGGGATTCGCGGCGGCCTCGACCACCACTCGGCAAATCTCCTTGCCGTCAACGGCGTGAAAGAGCACATGGAGCAGGACGCAGGCGTCCGCGCCAATCCACGTCTCGACCAAGCCAACGATGAACTGCTGGAAGCCATCACGATCCGGCCGACGCAGCGTCCGCAGGTCGTTCTCCAATCCCACGGGCATCCCGTCGTCGCGCACCCCAATCAGGAGGCTGCCGCCCCGGTGATTCATAAAGCCCGCGATTGCCCGGACGATCGCCGTCTCGACTGCGCGGCTGACCTTGCCTTCGCGCAGATCCCAGCGCGCGGACGACTTGAACTCGACCATCTCACCCTCTCCGGCCGCAATCAGCGACGACACACTCCGCGACAGCTCGGACTCCAGGTGATCAACTTGCCGCTGCCGCAGCGCGAGAGATCGTACGACCCATCCGATTGCCAGCGCATTCGCGCATCCGACCAGCGCAAACACGAGCGTCATCGGCCACATTCGCGGCAAGAACCCCGCTCGCATCCGCAGCGAGACGAACTCCCAGACCGACGAGACGCCCGCCAGTTCGGGATGAAACTCAAACCAGTACACCACCATCGTCAAAGGATGCAGGAGTAGAACGCCCGCGAGCGCTCCGCTGGTGACGAGGACACCCCACCAACCGATGCTGCTGCGTGGCCCGCGCGCGCCTGCGACCGGACCGCTCATCTGAAGGCAAAGAGCATCATTGCCGCCATCACGCCGGTGCCGAGCAACAGCGCGGCGGTGAGCCCCGCGTGTCGCTCTCCTTCCATCGACGCGCCCCCCATCGCCCGATCCATGGGTCGCTCCAATACTTGTTCCACGAGGAGAGCGGCGTTCTCCCCACCGTGCGCATCGTCCTGCAACGAGACGGTCAGTCGAGACGGCGCCGCGGGGGGCACCGCGAATCGGAAGACAAAGCTTCCCGGCGTCACCTGCACGGGAGTGAGGACCCGCGTCGCCGCCCCGTCTTCGGGCGGCGTCGCCGCCGGCTCGTGACCGGCGGCGTGCGCCGATCCCGCCACCGGCGCGATGGAGAGACTCAGGTGAAGATCCCGCGCCCGTGCGGAGTCCGAACGCACCACCGTGGCGACCACCACCACCGAGTCGCCCGGGCTGCGGGCCGTGATCACGACGGACAAGATGAGCCCGCCGCCGGCGACGCGGGTCGTGACGGAAGGCTCCAGAGCCGATTGATCATGGGCGGCAGACGGCATGGAACCCGTCCCGTGCCCCATGCCGTGCATGCCGGCCATCATGCATCCCGACGTAAGCAGCGGCGCGACCGTCGCTCCCGCGCGAATGCCATACCGGCGCAGCAGGTCGCCTCCTCTCGCCACGCGGGGCTCCGAGTGGACCCCCGCCGCCGCCTGCCCGCCGGTTACGCGTGCGCTCACGGCGAGCGCGCGAGCGAGCGCGCGTACACAGCGACCGCGCGCATCTCGTCCGGGGTCAACTTGCCCGCGAACGACTCCATATCCTCGCCCACTCCACGACGTAGCACCGCGACCACGGAGTCAGCGGAGCGTCCCGCCCAGAATGCGGGATCGGTGAGATTGGGGATTCGGCGGTATTTGCTCAGCGAGAGTCGAGTCGGTGCACCGAGCACGCCGTGGCAGGCCCGACAGTTTGTGCGGTACAGCGTCCGTCCAAGCGTGTCCGGGCTCTGCACCGCGGCCGGCAGCAGCGCCGACCCAATGGGCGCTCGCCGGTCCGGCTTGGCAGCCCCGGCGAGCGTGGAGACCGACAGCACCGAGAGCAGGACGATGAAACGGACCGAGCGAACACGCATTGGCAGAACCTCGTGGAAGTGTGATCGTACCCACGGCGGCGCACCCCCGTTCAGAAGGCGACCTGCAAGCGCGTGCTGAGCCCGACCCGTCCCGGGGCGGCCGACGCGGCGAACGAGTCGGAGAACAGCTCTACGCTCCACCGGAAGTACTCGGGCGAATTCATCGGCAGGACGGCGCCGACGACGCTCCGCGTCCGAGAAGCGTCCGCCGCGTCCCGATCCTGGTCGAGGAACTCATATCTGGCAAAGAGCGTCAGCGCCTGCCGCTGAGTCGTGTACTGCCCCTGAAGCCAGTACGAGGACCCGGAAGGCGAGCGAATCACCGGCGCCAGCGGATCCCCGGTCGGCACATCGGTGTCGCGGCCAATCGCGTACCCACCCATCACTTCATACCTGTCAACGATCTTGTTGGCCGTTGCCGCAATCCGATAGTACCGCTTGGCGGCCGTGGGATCGGCCACTACCAATCCCAGCGCGTTCCCCGCATACGCCGCGACGCCGACGCCGCTCCCCACATCGTCCCACATCAGCTGCGACGTGAGCGCCACGTCACGCCTGCTCACCGCGGCGCCCTCCTCTCCTGCGCCGAGCACAAGGCCGTTCAGGAGCTGCACCGATGTGCGAAGCCGACCGGCGAAGACCGCAAACGCCTCGACGCCGACCTGGTCGCCGGCAAGCTGCAGTGGAATCGTCGAGGTCAGCGACTCCTGGTACGTGAGCGGCGTGGAAATCGCCGTCGGTCGGTCGAATCCGGCCACGCCACCCCCGGCAAACAGCATATGCCCCTGCCCAACCCGGAGCCCCACATAGCGCGACTCGTTTCCCCAGACGCCCGAGAGCGAGCCGATCAGGTCCACCGTGCCCTCCTGCTCCCGGTCGAACTCGAGGTATGCGCCGTAGTGCTTGCCGATTGGACCTGCGGCGAACAGGCTCGCCGATGGGATGGAAAAGCTGTTGGCTTCGTCCTCACCGCCACTTACCTGCACCTTGTCGTAGGCGGTCACGATGCGTGCGGCGAGATAGTTCTCGATGCGCCGCAAGTCCGCCGCCTCTCCGATCTCGTCGGGCATCCGGAAGCCTGCCCACTTGAAGGAAATCCCCACCGCGTTCAAGCGCGGAACGCTTGGGGTATGGCAACCGGAGCAGGGCATATTGTAGCGACGCGCCCACGCGGGCAGCGCCGAAGCGGACCACGGGGTGGCGCCGAGGAGAACCGCGAGCGCCAACAGTTTCCGAAGGGATTGCATCGGGCACCTCTATAGTAGGAGTGGAGTCGGTATTGAATGGACAACGACGTGATCAGCTGCGAGTCCTGCAAATGGTTGCGGGGCCTCCGCCGGCGCATCAGCGCGGCGGCGGCGGCTCTGGGAAGGTGTCCGCGATGTTCAGTTCGAGTTCTCGACCCGGCGGACCGCGTAACGCACTGAGGTACCGCGCGATCTCCTCGATCTCCGGGTGTGACAGTGTCGGCGCACCGAACGCCGGCATCTTCGACTCGGGACGAAAGTTCAGCGGATTCTCAATGAAGCTGTGCAACCACGCCGTGCTGCGCCGCGCCCCGATGTCCGTGAGTTCCGGCCCCTCGTCTCCGCCGTTCCCGTCCACGACGTGACAACTGGCGCACTGGCGCTCGAAGAGCGCGCGTCCAGCGCGTTCCGCCGAACCGAGCATACGACCCGAGACTGGCTCGGCCGAGGATTGCATTTCCCGAACCGCAGCGCCCAGCAGGAGTCCGGAACCGCCGAGCAGAAGCGCCAAGGAGGTCAGCGCGACCGGCCGACCGGACAGGTGCCGCTTGCTGTTCCGGTCGAAGAACGGCAGGCCGACCAGGGCCAGCACCAGCAACGCCGGAACGCCGACGGCTATCGTCGCCTCCATCGACCCCGGGAAGAGCTTCAACAGCTGGTAGAAGGGCAGAAAGTACCATTCCGGCGTCGGCACATACGACGAGTCGGTCGGGTCCGCCGGCGCCTCCAGCGGCGCGCCGAAGGCCATCGCCAGCACCAGCAACAGCGCGATGGTCAGAGTCGCGACGATTACATCCTTTGCGATCACGTCCGGCCAGAACCGCACGCCCTCGCGCTTGCTCGCGCCCTCCGCGGCGGCGTGATGCGCCGGGTACGTGGGATCATCCGTCCGTCCGGGGGCACCTTCTTCCAAGACCCGCGCCGGCGCGGCGATCCCCTGCCGAATCACCATCGTCAGGTGCAACGCCACCATCACGACGACCGCGGCCGGCAACCAGAGCACGTGCAACGCGTAGAAGCGCGTGAGGGTCGCGGCCCCCAGCTGGGAGCCGCCCTTGAGCACGGTCGCCAGCGCGCCACCGATGAAGGGGGCGGTGCCCGCGATGCTCGTGCCCACCTGCGTCGCCCAGTAGGCTCGCTGGTCCCAGGGCAGCAAGTAGCCGGTGAATCCGAACGCGAGGACCAGCCCGAACAGCCCGACGCCCAGCACCCAGTTCGCCTCGCGCGGATACTTGTAGGCTCCCATCGAGAAGACGCGCACCATATGCAGCATCACGAGGACGACCATCGCGCTCGCCCCCCAGTTGTGCACCCCGCGGAGCAAGCGCCCGGCGACCACCTGTTGCTCAAGGAAACGGATGCTCTCGTAGGCGTGATCGGGCGACGGCGCGTAGAACGTCGCGAGAACGGTGCCCGTCACCACCTGAACGAGGAAGACGGTCAATGTCGCGCTGCCCAGCGTGTGCCACCACGTGAGTCCGCTCGGCACCGGCCGGTCGAACAGGGCGGTGCGAAGCGCACGCAGACCCAGTCGCTGCTCGAGCCAACCGCCCCGCGGCTCGGTACCCTCGACGCCGCTCATACTTCAACCTTCGCGTCGATGCCCGCGCGAAACGTCTGATACTGAATGTGCACTTCCCCGTTCTCGACCTTCACCGGCAGCGTGTCGAGACCCCTCGGGGGCGGACCGCCCAACACTGCACCCGTCTTCATATCGAAGAGCCCGTGATGGCAGGGGCAATGGAACTGCTGCTTCTCCGCGTCGAACCCCACACTGCACCCCAAATGCGTGCACACGCCGCTCATCGCCCGGAATTCCACCGCATCTTCGGTGTAGAGCCACACGCTCCGAAGCGCCCGCGACTGCACCCACGCGTCGTCGACCGCTTCGACGAAATCCACCTTGAACGGCACGCCCACCTCGACGTTATTCACGTCGTCAACGACCCGCGTCCACGCCTTCGTGACTGGTTTCCGAAGTACTGGAGACAGAAAGGCGACCAGCGGGACGGTTCCGGCCATCACACCCGATAGGAGGGTTCCGAATGCACTGATGCGCGCAAGGAAGCGACGACGCTCCTCGCGCGGTACCGAAGCTGCTGGCCCCTCGTGTTCCATAGTCTCTCCATGGCGTAGATTTCGCACACGATACGTGCCGGTTTCTCGTGCCGCAAGTTCTGGCACGGCGCAATGAAACGCTGTAAGGGATTTTCCTGATTTGCCCTCGTCCGAGGCCCTACGACGCTCGAGGGGAATCGGAAGCGATCGCCGGTGGCCGTGGGGCCGGACCCACCTCGCCGTGCATTCCCTGCGTGACTCGACGCAGCTCCGCCTCCGGCACCGCCGTGAAAACGGCGACCACCTCCGGATCAAACTGCCCGCCCGCCCCGGCCCGGATCTCCGCTAGTGCGGCCGCGTGCGTGGCGGCGGCGCGGTAGGGCCGACGGGACGTCAGGGCATCATACGCATCGGCGACCGCGAAGAGGCGCGCGCCAAGCGGGATCCCATCGCGCTGCAGTCCCCGCGGGTACCCCGCGCCGTCGAACCGCTCGTGGTGTGCGAGCACGATTTCGGCCGCCCCGGAGAGAAACGGCACCTGACTCACGATGCGGTAGCCCGATTCGGGGTGTTGGTGCATCACCGCGACTTCATCGGGACTCAACGGACCCGGCTTCAGCAGGATGTGGTCCGGGACGGCGATCTTGCCCACGTCGTGCAGCAGGGCGCCGTACGCGATCGCGCGACGATGCGCCTCATCAAGGCTGAACCGGTCCGCCACGAGGACCGCGTACTCCCGGACCCGGTGGGAGTGCATCCCCGTATCGTGCTCGCGGAGGTCCAGTGCGGAGACGAGTCCGGCAACCGTCTCCTCATTCGCCGCCGCAATGTCCTCCAGCAGGGCGCGTTCGCGCGCGAAAAAGTGCCCGGCGAGAAACCCGACCACCCACAGGGCGATCAACTCGCCCAGTTGATTGGACCGCTCCATGAAGTTCGCCGGCCAATCGCGCAGCGCGTGCAGCACGAAAAGCGCGCTCATCACGAACGTGGACCGTATCGCGCCGCGCATTCCAAACCACGCGGCCGCCAACACCGGTGGCAAGTAGTAGAGCTTCCGCGCGATGATATGCAGCTGGTGCTGAGAATGCGTGGTCGTCGGGATCGTGTAGTGCAGCAACACGACCGCGAACATCAGCAACGCAAGCGCGACCAGCCGCCCCCCCTGCCCCCGGATGAGGCGGCCGAATCCAGCGGCACGGCGCTCCACGGCGCGCTCCTTCACGGAGGGGAGGGGAGCCGGTCAGACGCGTGCGTACACGCGCGTCGAACCATCGGCCGCGAAGGCGATCACGTCGAACGCGACCTTGGGGGCACTCTCCATGCCTGGCGAACCGCCGGGCATTCCCGGAGCGGCAATCCCCCGATCCGTCGGGCGCTCGGCCAGAAACCGCAGGATCGTCTCGGCCGGAACGTGACCTTCCACGACGTAGCCACCGATCTCCGCCGTATGGCAGGAACGCAGTGCGACCGGTACGCCGAGCGCATCCTTCTTCGCGAAGATGTCAGCGACGTAGATCGCCTCGACATCGAAGCCGCGCTCCTGCATATGCCCTACCCAGAGGTGGCAACATTGGCATCCACTCGAGGCGTACATCGTGGCGCGAATCCCGGTCGCCGGCGGCACGTCGGCTTCCGGCGGCACGTCGGCCTCCCGCCGAAAGAGGGCGAGGCCCACGGCCGACAGGGCACCGGCACCCGCGAGACCGAGCCAGCCTCGACGGTTCAGCCGACGCGCCGGCGGCGTCACGGAATCACGCCCCGTGAGCGGTTGCTTGGACTCTTCATTCGTACGTCCCACAGAACCTCCCCGCCGGCTCAGCCGGCATCCAGTAGTCCATCCTCCGCGCTGTCTCCTAGG
>PNKF01000085.1 GCA_013822285.1 Gemmatimonas sp. | reverse complement strand
GCGATCTTCCTCGAGACGCCGGTGAATCCCACCTGCCGCGTGCTCGACCTGCGGCCGATCTCCTTCCTCACGCGCAACTCCGGCATCGCCCTGGTCGTCGACTCGACCTTCGCCAGCCCGATCAACTTCCGCCCGCTCGAACACGGCGCCGACGTGGTCATCCACTCCGCCACCAAGTACCTCAACGGCCATCACGACGTGCTGATGGGCGCGGTGCTCGGCTCCGAGAGCTACATCGAGGAAGTGCTGCAGAAGGAGATGCTCTGGGGGCAGACGCCGGATCCGTTCGCCTGCTGGTTGATGGAGCGCGGCCTCAAGACGCTCGACGTGCGCGTGCAGCGCAGCAACGAGTCGGCGATGCAGATCGCGCAGTGGGCCGAAAAGCGAAAGGAGATCGTGCAGGTGCACTATCCCGGGCTCAAGTCGCATCCCGACCACGAGATCGCCAAGGAGATTCTCGACGGTTTCGGCGGCATGCTCGCGCTCGAGCTCAAGGGTGGGGGCAAGGCGGCGGATCGCTTCCTCAAGAAGCTCAAGCTCGTCACGCATGCGCCGTCGCTCGGTGGCGTCGACACGCTGGTCAGCGAACCGCGCTTCACCTCGCACGCCAAGATGACGCCCGCCGAGCGCGCGGCCATCGGCATCCCCGATGGGTTCCTGCGCTTCAGCATCGGGCTCGAGTCGGTCGATGACCTCATCGCCGACCTCGAGCAGGCCCTCAAGTAAGCGATGATTCGGTTCACCAAGGTCTCCAAGCAGTACCCGCGCGGCGGGCCGGCGCTCGAGGAAGTGTCGTTCAGTCTCCGTCGCGGAGAGTTCGCGTTTCTCACCGGCCCCTCGGGCGCCGGCAAGAGCACCATCCTCAAGCTGGTGTACGTGGCCGAGCGCCCGACGAGCGGAGAAGTCCGCGTGGACGGCAAGAGCTCGGTTGCGCTGTCGCGACGGGACATCCCGCAGCTGCGTCGCCGCCTCGGGGTGGTGTTCCAGGATTTCCGACTGCTCGAAGACCGCACGGCCGAGCAGAACGTGGCGTTCGCGCTGGAAGTGACGGGCGCCGCGCCGTCGCAGATCGGCCCGAAGGTCGCGCGCGCCCTCACGCAGGTCGGATTGGCCAGCAAGGCCACCGCCCTGCCCCACGAACTCTCCGGCGGCGAACAGCAGCGCGTGGCGATCGCCCGCGCGCTGGTGAACGATCCGCTGGTGCTGTTGGCGGACGAGCCCACCGGCAACCTCGACGAGCGCTCCACGCGCAGCATCTTCCAGCTCCTGCGCGACATCAACGCGTCGGGCACGGCGGTGTTGATGGCCACGCACGACCTCACGTTGGTGCGCGATGCCGGCTTCCGCACGATCGAACTCAATCGCGGGCGTTTGGTCTTCGACTCCGCCGCCGATGACCCGGGGGCGCAAGGATGAGACTCGCCTTCCGTGAAGCCCTGCGCGCCTTCGAGCGGGCGCCGATGCTCTCGATGCTCTCGGTGACGACCATCGCCTTCTCGCTGTTCGCCTTCGGCCTCTTCGGGCTGGTCGCGCTGAACCTGCGCCAGGCGTTGCAGCAGGTGGAAGACCGCGTGGAAGTGCGCGGCTTCATCGCCGCCGGCACTGCCCCCGAGGCCTCCAGCGCGGCGGTCGACGACGTGGCGCTCTTCCCCGAAGTCGCGCAGGTGCGGCTCGTGACCGAGTCGCAGGCGCTCGAACGCGCGCGCCGCGAGCTGCGCGAGTTCACCGACGTATTCGAAGAAGGCTTGTTGCCGGCCAGCATCGAGGTGCGCCTCAAGCCGGGCTTCCATGACCCAGAGACGGTCGCCCGCGTGGCGAAGCGCCTCGAGAACTACGACTTCATCGACGACGTGCGCTACGGCGAGGAATGGGTGCGGAACCTGTACCGCCTGCGCAACATCGCCACCGGGGCCGGCCTCGCGCTCGGCATCACCTTCGCGCTGGTGTCGATCATCATCATCGGCTCGACGATCCGCATGGCCGTGTTGGCCCGTAGCCGTGAGATCGTGATCATGCGCCTGGTCGGCGCGACCGACGGCTTCATCCGTGCGCCCTTCCTCATCGAAGGCGCGATCAAGGGCACGCTCGGCGGCCTGCTCGCGCTGTTGCTCACCTGGCTGGCCGTGCAGGTCTCCGGTCGCTGGGTGATGCAGGTGCAGTTCTTCGAGGCGCCGTTGGCCCTGCTCGGCATCGTCGCCGGCGCCGGCATCGGCTTGCTGGGCAGCGCGGTGTCCGTCGGCCGGCACCTGCGGAAGGTGTGACCGTGGTCGCGCGCCAGCTCGCCCTGACCGTGGCGCTCTGCGCGCTGCCCCTGGTCCTGCCTGGCCAGCAGCGGCCGGGCCTCCCGCCGTCGGTGCAGCAATCCTCCGAACGCATCCGCGAGCAGCAGCTCGAGCTCGAGCGCCTGCGCCAAGAGCGCCGCACGCTGGAGCAGCGCATGCGCGACTACCAGCGCAACGCGCAGAACGTCACGGCCGAGCGCCAGAACCTCGAACGGCAGGCGCAAGCCACGGCGCGCGTCGTCCGCTCGCTCGACGCCCAGTTGGGCACGCTGTACAACGAAGTGGACAACGTGAACGCCTCGCTCGTCCGCACGCAGGACGAGCTGAGCATCAAGCGCGCCATCCTGCGGCGCCGCGTGGAGGAGATCTACAAGCGCGGGCCGTTGTATTCGCTCGAAGCCCTGCTCTCCGCCGAGAGCTTCGGCTCGCTCGTCGCGCGATACAAGTACCTGCACCTCGTGGCCCAGCGCGACCGCGCGCTGGTGCAGCGCGTCGAGCAGCTGAATCGGCAGATCGCCGAGCAGCGCACGATGCTCGTGCGCCTGCAGGGCGACGTGGAGGCGAACCGTCGCGAGAAGGCGGACGAGGAGGCGCGGTTGCGCCGCCTCGAGCTGCAGCGCGGGCGCACGCTCGCGCAGATCGAAGCGCAGCAGCAGGTCGCGCAGCGGCGCCTGCAGCAGATCTCGCGGGACGAGCAGCGCCTGACCAACGTGATCGCGGCGCTCGAAGAATCGCGGCGGCGCTCTGAGGCCGCGGCCACACGCTCGGGCGCTGCGCCGCGCGCGAGCGCCATCACCACCGCCGACCTCGGTCGCCTCGACTGGCCCGTCGAGGGCAGCATCGTGTATCGCTACGGCCGCGTGGTGAACCCGAACAACACGAGCATCACCTGGAACGGCATCGGCATCGCGGCGCCGGCGGGCACGCCGGTGAAGGCGATCGCGGATGGCGAAGTCGTGTTCGCGGAGCAGGCCGGCACCTACGGCCTGACGATGATCGTGCAGCACGGCGGCGGCGCCTACTCGATGTACGCCTCGCTGCAGGAGATCCACGTCCGGCGCGGCGGACGCGTGACCAAGGGCCAGACCATCGGCACCGTCGGCATGGCCGATCCCGACCTGCCGCCGCGCCTGCACTTCGAGATCCGCCCGAACGGCGGCCGCGCGGTGGACCCCTTGGATTGGCTGCGGGCGCAGCCGCGCCAGTAGTCCTCACGCGCCAATCAACGGCACGCAAAACGGGGGGCGACGCCATGCATCGCCCCCCGTGCCACCAACACCTCTGCTAGAACATCACGCTGTACACGAGCGAGATGTTGCGCCCAGGATTCGCCGCGAAGCGCTTGATGCGACTCGACGCCTCGAAGTACCGCGCATCCCCAATGTTGTCCGCGCGCAGGGTGAGCTGGTGCAGTACGCTGCCCAGCAACCATTGCTGTCCCGCGCTCAGGTTGACAACGGTGTAGGCGTCCGTGGCCACGTCCACGGTCCCTCCGGTCACGCGATTCTGCGCAAAGCCGTGCCGGAACTCACCGCCGAGAAAGCGGTCGCGCCGCTCCCAGCGCAGCCCTGCCCCGATGCGCGCGGGGGGAAGGAACGGAAGCACTCCGCCGCTGGTGAACTCGCCGCGCACAACGTCGGCCATCGCCGACGCCACGAGCGACGCACCGATCCGGGTCTCCACCTGCGCCTCGGCGCCGGTCAGCTGGGCATCAGCCTGCGCGAAGCGATTGAGCGGCCAGGTCTCACCGCCCACCAGCGTATCACCCACGATGCTCGGCGTGATGAAATTATCCACGCGATTGACGTAGGCCGAGACTTGGGCGCTGAGGGCACGGCGCTGCGCCCGGACGATCAGCTCCGCGCCAACACTCTGCTCCGCGCCCAGCGCGGCATTGCCCACGTCATAGCTCCCCGCCGCTGCGTGGATACCATTGGAGTAGAGCTCCTCGACCGTCGGGGCACGGAAGGCGCGGGCCACGGAGCCACTGACCGAGAATCCATCTGCGAACGGCAGGCTCAATCCCACGGAACCGGAAGCACTACTCACCGTGTTGCTCTGGGCCGGTCCGAACTTCGGCTCTCCGAGCTTGGACGCAACGCGGTAGGTATCCCAGCGCGCGCCCAGCTGCAGCTGCGCGGCGTGTTCATCGTCCGCTGACGCGCCGAGCCCAAGCTCCTGGTACACGAACGCGCCGAGCCCTTCGGAGTTGGCGGCGGGCGTCAGCGCCTCTTCCCCCGTGGCCGCGTATTGGCGGAACAGGCCCTGTACCCCGATGGCGCCGCGCGCCCGGCCGAACTGCGTATTGCCCTGCACGCTCGCCGTCTGCGTGCGCAGCTGGAAGTTGGTACCAATCGCGCCATCCGGCTCGATCTCGTCGTGCGAGTAGTCCTGCGCCGAAAACTCCGCGCGCAGGTACGGCAACCAGGTGCTCTGGAGTTGCAGTGCCGCGCGGCCGGAGGCGCCGAGGCGCGCGCCCGCGAGCCGCACGCCGGCCTCGGGATCCCCGGCCTCGGAGGGCAGGCCGTATTCGAAGTCGTACCACTTGAGCGCTGCACCCGCCGTCACTCGCTCGCCCACGTAACCGGCGCCGAGCATCGCGCTCGAGGCCTTGGAATCGGTGCCATCGAGCAGCGAGCCTCCACCGGTCCGCAGGTCACCGAGGGAGCGCGTGCTCGCGCGAGCCGCCAACGCGCCTCGGCTCCCGAGTGCCGACGTCACGCCGACCCCCGCCACGCCGCCCGGCGTGGCGGACTCCAGCTGCGACAGCGCGCGAACCTCGAGATGCGACGGCACCACGGTGGGGATGTCGTTCGTCACGACGTTCACAACGCCGCCCAATGCGTTGTTGCCGTAGCGCAGCGAGGCCGGCCCGCGCACGACTTCAATGCGCTGCGCGGTGAGCGGATCCACCGACACGCCGTGGTCCGAGGCGGACGCCGCCAGGTCACCGGCGCGCTCGCCGTCCTGCAGCACTAGGATGCGATCGCCCGTCAATCCGCGAATCACCGGCATGCTCGCGGCGGGACCATTGTACCGCTGCGTGACGCCGGCCTCGCCAGCCAGCGTCGCCGCGACGGAACTGCCGAGCGCCCGCTGCAGGGCGCGGCCCGACAGCTCCACGGCGGCTTGCGTGAGCTGGCCGCTCTCCGTGCCGGTGGGCGAACCGCTGATGACCACCGAGCTGAGACGCAGCGGCGTCTGCACCATCCGCACGACGATGTCCGCGTCGGCCGCGAGGCGTACCACTTCGTGCGCCGGTGCGAAGCCAATCAGCGTGACGTTGAGATGGTACTCGGCCGGCGCCAGACCACGCAGCACAAATCGTCCCTGCGCGTTGGACGTGGTGACGAGGTTCAGTTCCGCGACGATGATGGTCGCGTTCGGGAGCGGGGTGCCGAGTGTGTCGGTGACGAGCCCGCGGATGTCGGCGGCCGTCGCGGCCACTGGCGCGCGCGATGGAGTGCGCGTGGGATGGGACGCCGAGAGCGCTGCGGGCAGCGAGGCGGCGACGAGGATAACGAGCGACCGCCGCAACACGCGGCGGAAAGTGAACAGCATCATAATGGATGAACCTGAGTCAGCGGTCAGCGGATGCGACCGACGCTCCGACGTGAGCGTGGCGCGGACTCAGGTCAGCGGTGGCCCTCGCGGACCGGTCGCCTCGAGGATGCGCCAACAGGCGCACTCACCATGCCATGCGGCGGCACGGGGCGCGCGCTGCGTGGCGACGCGGAGCTCCGGACCCGACGCGCCCGCCGACGCGCGCAGCACCTGCACCAGTTGGCAGAGCTGGCAGGCATCGGCATCGTGCGTGGCCGGGCACTGTCCGCCACCAGCATCCTCCCAGTGCGCCACGACCTCGTCATGGCCCAGCGCCGCGTCCAACACCGGGGCGCCGCCGGCCACGAGGAGGTACGCCAGCATCCACAGCTTCGCGGCCGCGCGCATCCATCCCCGTCGCCAAGCGGCGAGGGTAGGGCGGCGATCGGAAGGCGTGGTCACGGACATGGCTGAATCTGTAGTCAAGCCTGGATGAGGTGACAACCCCGAACCGCACAACGGGTTCCCCGTCAATGGGTTACGCCGTGGGGCGCCGCCCCCAGTGGGGACTCAGACCCACTAGATTTCCCAGCCTATGAAGCGAGAGGACGCCCTCGAGTACCATGCCCGTGGTCGGCCCGGCAAGATCGCCGTGGTCCCGACCAAGCCGCTGACCAACCAGCGCGACCTGGCCCTGGCCTATTCGCCCGGTGTCGCGGAGCCCTGCCTTGAGATCAAGGCCAATCCCGACGATGCCTACAAGTACACGGCCAAGGGCAACCTGGTCGCCGTCGTCACGAACGGCACGGCCGTGCTCGGGCTCGGCAACATCGGGGCCCTCGCCGGCAAGCCGGTGATGGAAGGCAAGGGGAATCTCTTCAAGCAGTTCGCCGACCTCGACGTCTTCGATCTCGAAGTCGGCTCAGAGAACCCCGACGACGTCATCAAGTTCTGCCAGCTCCTCGAGCCCACCGTGGGCGGCATCAACCTCGAGGACATCAAGGCGCCGGACTGCTTCTACATCGAAGAGACGCTGCGGAAGACGATGAACATCCCCGTCTTCCACGATGACCAGCACGGCACGGCCATCATCTCCGGTGCGGCGCTGCTCAACGCGATCGAGGTCAGCGGCAAGGACATCGCGACCGTGAAGGTCGTGTTCTCCGGCGCCGGCGCAGCGGCCATCTCGACGGCCGAGCACTATGTGCGACTGGGCGTGAAGCGCGAGCACATCACGATGTGCGACCGCAAGGGCGTCATCTATGAGGGCCGCGTCGAGGACATGGACCCGTACAAGGCGCGCTTTGCCGGAAAGTCGAAGGCGCGCACGATCGCCGAGGCCTTGGATGGCGCGGACGTGTTCGTTGGGCTCTCGGTGGCCGGCGCGGTCACGGGTGAGATGGTCGCCAAGATGGCCAAGTCGCCGATCATCTTCGCGCTGGCCAATCCCGTGCCGGAGATCCTGCCGCACGAGGTGCGCGCCGTGCGCGACGACGCGATCATCGCCACCGGCCGCTCGGACTATCCGAACCAGGTCAACAACGTCCTCGGCTTCCCGTTCATCTTCCGCGGCGCTCTCGACGCCCGCGCGACGACGATCAACGAAGAAATGAAGATGGCGGCCACGCGCGCCCTCGCGCAGTTGGCCAAGGAAGACGTGCCCGAGTCGGTGAGCGCGCTCTACGGCCTCACCAACGTGAAGTTCGGGCCGGAGTACCTGATTCCCTTCCCCTTCGACCCACGCGCGCTGCTGACCGTGGCGCCGGCGGTGGCCTGGGCGGCGGTGGCCAGCGGCGTGGCCCGCGAGTTCATCGAACTCGAGACCTACCGCGACCAGCTCGAAGCGCGCCTGGGCCGCGCCCGCGGCATCATGCGCGGGCTCGCCACGCGGGCGCAGCGCGAGCCGAAGCGCGTCGTCTTCCCCGAGGGCGAGGACCCGAAGATCATCCGGGCCGCGCAGATCCTCGCGGACGATGGCATCGCGCAGCCCATCCTGCTCGGCCGCAAGGACCGTGTGCGCGCCACCGCCGAGGACCTCGGGATCTCGCTCGACATGATCCAGGTCGAGGAGCCCGGTACCAGCGCCAACCGCGAACGCTACGCGCAGTACCTCTGGCAGAAGCGGCAGCGGAAGGGACTGTCGTTGGTCGAAGCGGGCCAGCGCATCACGCGCGCCACCAGCTTCGGCTCCGTCATGGTCGCCATGGGCGACGCCGACGCCTTGGTCGGCGGCTTGGGCAAGCATTATCCCGAGACGATCCGTCCGGCGCTGGAGATCATCGGCACCGACCGCCGCCATGGCCTGGTGAGCGGCCTGTACATGCTGGTGTTCGAGAAGCACGTCGTGTTCTTCGGGGACACGACGGTGAACATCGAGCCGACGTCGGAGCAGCTGGCGCAGATCGGCTGGAGCGCGGCGGGCCTCGCCCGCACCTTCGGCGTCTCGCCGCGCATCGCGATGCTCTCGTTCTCCAACTTCGGCTCGGTGAAGCATCCCGAGGCGCAGAAGGTGGCCCAGGCCGTCTCGATGCTGCGCCTGCGCGACCCCTCGCTGGTGGTCGACGGCGAGATGCAGGCGGACACGGCCTTCAGCAGCGAGATCCTGAACACCCGCTTCCCCTTCTCCGCCCTCAAGGAAGCGGCAAACGTGCTGATTTTCCCCAATCTCAGCTCGGGCAACATCGCGTATAAATTGTTAACGCAGCTGGGCGGGGCCACGGCGATCGGCCCCATCCTCGTCGG
>PNKF01000084.1 GCA_013822285.1 Gemmatimonas sp. | reverse complement strand
CCGAACGTGATCTGCGCCTGGAGTGCCGACCGGGCGATGCAGGAAGCGGCAGCCCGGCGCCTGGCCTGAGCCGCGCAGTCGAACCTCGCGGCTCGCCGCGCCCGTAGGTACACTATCTCGTAACCGCCTTCCCGCTCTCATCCCACCGTGTCCGAGTTCACCGCCCAACTGCAGGCTGCCCTCGCCCCGAGCTACACGCTCGAGCGGGAGCTGACGGGCGGCGGTATGAGCCGCGTCTTCGTGGCCACGGACACGACGCTGAGCCGCAAGGTCGTCATCAAGGTGCTGCCGCCGGAGCTCGCCGCCGGCGTGAACCACGAACGCTTCCGCCGCGAGATCCAGGTCGCCGCGCAGCTGCAGCATCCGCATATCGTGCCCCTCTTGAGCGCCGGCGAGCAGCACACGCTCATCTGGTACACGATGCCGTACATCCACGGGCTCTCGCTGCGTGAGGCGCTGGCCCGTGGCGATCGATTCGCCGTGAAGGACGTCGTGCGCATCCTGCACGAGGTGGCCGAGGCCTTGGAGTACGCGCACGGCATGGGCGTGATTCATCGCGACATCAAGCCTGGCAACGTGCTCATGCAGGGCTCGCACGCGTTGGTCACGGACTTCGGCGTGAGCAAGGCCATCTCGGCCGCCATGCCGCAGTCCGGCTACACCAGCGCGGGCATGGCCATCGGCACGCCGGCGTACATGGCCCCCGAGCAGATCGCCGCGGATCCCGCGGCCGATCACCGCATGGACCTCTACGCGCTCGGTCTGCTCGGCTACGAGCTGCTGACCGGCAAGGTGCCCTTCAAGGAAGCCTCGCCGCAGCAGACGATGGCCGCACAGCTCACGCGCGAGCCGGAGCCGGTGGAGCGCTCGCGCCCAGACGTGCCCGTCGCGCTGCGCAGCCTGCTGTCGCGGCTGCTGCAGAAGGCGCCATCCGATCGTCCGTCGAGCGCGGCCGAGGTCGTGGCGGCGCTCGACGCCATGGGCTCCGGCTCAGGCGAAACGCTGGCCATGCCGATGACGGCGCCATCGAAGGGCCGCGTCGTCGCCGTCGTGGCGGCGGGCCTGCTGTTGGTGGCGTCAGCCTGGCTGGCCGGGCAGCGGCGCGGCGAAGCGGTGGTGACAACGCAGATGCGTGACTCCATCGCGCTGGCCGAGTCGCTGCAGGCGATGGCGCCCGCGTCGACCATGCTCTCGCGCGAGGATTCGATCGCCATCGCTGCCGCCGTGACGCAGCGCATCGCGCAGCGGCCGGCTGCGGCGCCTGCGGAGCGTCGCGACAGCGTCTCGCTGGCCTCGATGGCGGATTCCATTCGCCGTGAGATCCAACGCGTCGTGCTCGATTCGCTGCTGCGCGGCTCGCGCGTGCCGGTGATGCGTCCGGCAGATGCGGCGGCGATGGCCGCCGAGGCTGAGGTGATGGCCCAGCAAGCGGGTGCATTGCGCGGCGCCCCGCGCCCAGCTCGGCGCGTGGTCGTGGCGCCGCCGCGGCCCTCCCGCGGGCGGCCCGATCTCAATGCCGCCGCCGAGCTGCTGGTGGATTCGCTCAACGCCGGCTTCGCGCGCAATCCGCGCTTCGCCGTGGTGCCGCACGATTCCGTCACCGCCGTGCTGCTCCGTTCGCGCACCGTCGATGCCGTGCGCGAGGACCTCGACGCAGACATCATCGTCTCGCTGTCGTTCATTCCGACGCCCGACGACTCGATCACGCGCCTCGTGCAGGTGCGCGATCTCGCGCTGCCGGACGGCCGTAGTGAGATCCGCATGATTCCCGCGCGCGTGCCGAATGCCGAGCCGGCGCGCGGTGTGGCGGAACTGCCACGCGATGTCATGCGGGCGCTCTTCGACATGGAACGCGTGGCGCGGACGCGCAGCAGCACGACGAACACGCGGGTGCGCGTGATCGATGGCGTGACGGCTCCGTCGGCGCCGCCGCGGACGCCTGAGACACCGCGTATGCCCTGAGGGTGCATCGTGGCGCGCGCGTTCGGCGCGCGCCTACCGCCGGTCTCGGCTCAGCGCAGGATGGTGCGAGCGTCCGCTGGTAGTTGTGCGGCCAGGCGCGACGCTGGCACCGCATAGACGATGCGGCCGCCGCTCTCCGTAGCGCCACCGTAGATCACGCCGACCACGATGCCGCGGCGGTCGAACACCGGCGAGCCGCTCGAACCCTGTGCCGCGAAGGCATCGAGCTGTGTGGTCTCCGGCAAGCGCTTGCTCACCGTTCCGACGCTCAACGTCGCCGAGGGGGTCAGCGTGTTTATGCTGCCGCTCATGCCGGCGGTGCCCGTGCCCAAGGGGTAGCCGAGAATCGCCACCGGACGTCCGACGCCGATCGTGCCGTCGTCGCGGGCGACACCGTTCACGACAGGGTAGGTGCCCGCGCTGGTGAGCCGCAGGAACGCGAGTTCATCCGTCTCGCTCACCACCTCGATCGTCGCGCGCTTCCATTGCCCCGAGGTGCCATCGAAGGCCACGGCGATGCGCTGCGCACGGGCGCCGTCGGGGCGCTCGACCACATGCTTGTTCGTCACGATCAAGCCACTCGGCAGCACGTTGAAGCCCGTGCCGGTGGCCTTCGCCGAATCGGCGAACTCCACGACGAGGAACACGATGGCGCGCTGGTTCGCATCGGCGATTGCCGAATAGTCCATGCCCGCCATCGAGGCCGTCCGCGTCTGGGCGTCGCGCACGGCAGCGGCGGCCGCCGAGAGATCCCCACCGCGTGCCTGCTGCGCCTGCAACTCGCGCGCGAGCCGCTCGGACTCGGCTCGCGCGGCCGCGAGCGAGGCATCGGCGATCCCCGTCTGGCCGAGGCGTGCTTCGAGCGCACGTGACAGGGAGTCGTTCGCCGCGACGAGCATCGCCAACTGGGCGCGCGTCTCGGCGGCGCTCTTGCGGGTCATCCAGACCGCGGCCAGTGCGCCCACGATGACGACCACGGCAAGTCCCGCGACGACGCGCTTCAGCGCACCCGTCTGCTGCTCGACGGCGATGGCGACGCGCTCCGTCGTGTTCAGGCGCGGCGTGCTCGTCGCGGCGACCGTGGCCGCGGCGGCAGCATCGGCCCGCAGGCTGCGTGACGGCGCAGCCGAGGGCTGCTCGGCCACGATGCGGAACTCGGCCTGGGGGCCATCGGCACCGAAGGTGATCACGTCGCCGTCGGCGAGCACTCGCTCGCCCGTGAAGGCCTGGCCATTCACGAAGCTGCCGTTGGTGGAGTTGAGATCCACCAGCACATGCTTGTCGCCGACGATGCGAAGTTCCGCATGGCGCGACGACACATCGAGATCGCGCTCCGCATCGAAGCGCAGGTCGTTGATCGGGTGCCGCCCGATGGCGACGATCGATTTTTCGAAGCGCTCACGCGCGCCAGCGCGCGCGCCCTTGGTGATGCGGAACTCGACGGCCATCAGCCGCGACGCCACCACATGAACACGGCGACGAATGCGACGAGCAGCGCGAGTCCGCCGAAATACATGCGCAACGTGCTCGCCGGAATGCGACCGCCCGGCGGCGGGGGCTCCGGCAGCTTGGCACGCACGGCCGGCGGTGCGATCTCGGCCGTCGGTCCCTTGCCGGCCGATCCCACCACGACCTTCGGCGGCGGCAGCGTCTCGACGTCGACCGTCGGCGCTTCGGCCTCCTCTGCCTCGTCGATCGCGCTGAGCTGCGGAATCGAGCTGCGATCCAGCGGCACCGTCGGGCGTTCCTGCGACCCGCGATACACGCGGTGCGCCAGCGTTTCGGCGCCGGCATCCGGCAAGCCTTCACCCTCGAAGCGCGCCGCCACGACGGTGATGTTGTCGGGGCCGCCCCCTTCGTTGGCGAGGTCGATCAACTTCTTGCAGACGCTCACCAAGTCCGCGTCGCCCTTCACCACCTCGGCGATCTCGTGCGCGCGCACGAGGCCGGAGAGTCCGTCCGAGCAGAGAATGAGCGTGTCCCCGCGCTTCACCTGCTGCGACGTGAGGTCCACCTTGATCTTCGCCTCTGGCCCCAGCGCCTGCAGGATGATGTTGCGGCGCTCGCTGACCTCGGCCTCCTCGGGCGTCATCTCGCCGGCCTCGATCAGCTTCTGCATCAGCGACTGGTCCTTCGTGATCTGGATCGCCTGGCCATCGCGCACGATGTAGCCGCGCGAGTCGCCGACCTGGCAGAGGTAGAGCGTGTCACCGAGGAGTCCGGCAATCGTCGCGGTGGTGCCCATGCCGCGATTCTCTGGATGCGCCGCGGCATACGCGTGGATGCGCGCGTTCGCCGTTTCCGTCGCGGCCTTGAGGGCGTGCGCGAAGGTCTCGGAATCGGTGGACTGCGACTGCCGCCAGCGCGCATCGAGCTCGGCCAGCATGGTCTCCACCGCCATCTGGCTGGCGACTTCACCCGCCGCCGCGCCGCCCATGCCGTCGGCGACCATGAACAGCGAGCCACGCTCGCCGCAGGTGTGCGTGCGGACTTCAGGCTGCAGCGTCGCGTTGAACGTCGTCAGATCCGCGACGGCGAACGTGTCCTCGTTGTGTTCACGCGTGCGACCCACGTCCGTGCGTCCGAAGACGTGGACGATGACCTTGCCGTTTGGAGTCGGAGAGCCCGTCACAAGACGCGGGTGCGAGGTGAAGAGGAACGCGACAGGGAAAACTTACGGGTCACCTGCGAGGGGCGCGAGGCTGCTGCGACCCTTTTGCTGGTGACGTGCATCACGGGCAGCTTTCTTGCTTGATACTTGCTGCTTCACGTGCCTTCGGATGTCCGGACGGGAACGCGCGAATCACCGAGTCCGCGGAGGCACAACCGCGTTCGATGTCGCCCAACACGACTCCGTACGCGAGCATGTGCACAAAGTGCCACTCGCCAAGATCCGTGCCCGAGAGCCCTGCACGAAGCGGCGCCGCCTCGCGCACGATGCGCCGTGCCTCGCTCTCCGTGACGCCGGCTTCGAACAGCGTCCGTTGCCACGCCACCAAGCGATCACGAACCGGTGGGCCTGCCGTCGGCGGCGTCGTCGGATTCGTCGGTGCCGTGTTCGGCTGCGTCGCCGGCGACGTATTCCCGCCGCTCGGCGGCGTCTGTGCCCCGGTGTTCTGCTGCTGTTGCGGTTGCGCGGTCGGCCCCGGACGCGTGCTCGTCCCCGAAGGGCGTGGCGGCGTCTGCGTCGACGAGTTGCTCGGCGCCGCCGGCGGCGTCGTGCTACCACCCGTCACATTCGGCGTCTGTGCGTTGCCGGGCAGCTGGTTGGACAGGTTCGTCGTGTTGGCACCGCTATCCGTGCCCACCGCACCCGCCATCTGCTGGATGCCCGTGGTGTCGCCAGCCGTTGGATCCGCCGGCGACCCCGTGAACTTGGTGTAGCCGAAGAACCCGATCACCGCGGCCGCCGCGAGGCCGCCGACAATCGGCACGATCGGTGTCTTCTTCTCCACCGCGGCTGGTGCAGCCTTGGCAGGAGCAGCCGCGCCCTTGCCGGCGACGCGCGTCGGCGGCGGAGCGGCCGCTGCCGTCTTCGCGGCGGGCGTCTTGGCCGCCGCCGTCGCGGCGCCGATCACCATCGTCGCGCCCTCAGCGGCTTGCGTCTGCGGCATGTCCTTCACGACTTCGGCGAACTCGCGACCGAACTGCGCCGCACTTTGGTAGCGCTCCGCCGCATCGCGCGCGAGCGCATGATCCATCACTGCTTGCAGCTCGTCGGGCCAGGCCACGTCAGGGCGAATCTCCGCCAGCGTGCGCGGACGGTCCGTCAGGCGCATGATCATCGCTTCCTGCGCGGACTCGCTGGGGAACGGCAACTTGCCTGTGAGGCAGTTGAAGGCCACGAGTCCCAGGGAGTAGATGTCGCTGCGGCCGTCGAGCTTGTCTCCCGCGAGCTGCTCGGGGCTCATGTACTCTGGCGTGCCGACGACGAGGCCCGTCTTCGTCACCTTCTGCGCATCGCTCGAGCTCGCCTTCGCGATGCCGAAGTCCACGACCTTCACCAGGTCGCTGCCATCACGGTTCTTCGCGACCATGATGTTGTCGGGCTTGAGGTCGCGGTGCACGATCCCGGCGTCATGCGCGACCTGCAGCGCATCGGCCACCTGATGCACGATGCTCGCCGCGCGCGCCGGCTGCAGCGACCCCGATGCTTCGATCAGGTCGGTCAGCGCCTTGCCTTCGATGAACTCCATCGCGAGATAGATCAGCCCGTCGGGCGTCTCGCCGAAGTCATAGATGCCGCAGATGTTCGGGTGCGAGAGCCGCGAGGCGTTGCTCGCTTCGCGATTGAAGCGCGCGATGGCATCCGGGTCGGAGTTCATGCCCGGGTGCATCACCTTCAGCGCGCTCTTGCGGCCCATCTTCACGTGCTCGGCCAGATACACGGCGCCCATGCCGCCTTCGCCGAGCTTCTTGATCACGTGGTAGCGGTCGGCGACGACCGAGCCCAGCAGGTCTCCACCCGTATTCGAGGAACGCAGCGCCGTGCCGTCCCGCGGGCAGAAGCGCTCGCTGAGGGGATACTCGGTGCCGCAGGTGGGACAGACTTTCTGTTCGCTCACAAGCTCTCCACGCGGAGGGTCTGGTCGCCCAGGAGGATCTTCTGGCCGGCCTTCACGGGCCGCTCGCCGCGCACCGCGACCGCGACGCCATTGCGGCTGCCGAGATCGAGCACGATGAACTCGAGATCTTCGCTGCGGATCTCGGCGTGGCGGCCACTCATGGTCTGGTCATACGGAAACAGCCAATCGCCCTCGGCGCGGCCGATCACCACCGAGCGCGCGGGCGAGAGGTGGCAGCTGTCGCGCGCCGACCCGTCGGCACGCAGCTGCTGCAGCACGGCGACGTCGGCACTCGGCGTGGCGGAGCCCAAGCGACGCGTGGCGTCGGCTTCGGGCGGATTCGGGCCCGGGTAGCCGAGCCGACGGAATCGGATGATCTGCGAGCCGACGAGGATGGAATCGCCGTCCTGCAGCTTGTACGGCTCCGTGGCGTAGAGCCAGGTGCCGTTGCGAGAGCCCAGGTCGCGCAGATACAGCTGCCCGTCGCGGAACGAGAGCTGCGCGTGCACCGGACTCATATAGACGTCATCGGGGAAGCGAATCTCGCCGTCGGCGCGGCCGATGGTGGATTCGCTGACTTCCATGGTGACGGTCTTCACCACCTGACCGCCGCTGTCGAGGATCGAGATCTTCGGGCCGCTGACCGTGTTGCGCGCGGAGAAGACGGCGGTGCCGAGTGCCGGTGTGTGTGGGGGCTCTGCCGCACCGGCGACACGCGCGCCGCAGCGCGCGCAGAACACATCCACGCCCGGTGTCACCGGATTCATGCATGAGCTACAGACCGCCGTGCTCTTCGCGGGCGTGGCTTCGGCCGCGACCCGTCCACCGCACTTGGGGCAGAAGGGCAGCGCCGGGTCGACCGGTGTCTGGCAGTAGCGGCAGGGAGTCTTCACGGCCGATGCGCCTCCTGGCTTCGCGTCGACGCGCGCCGAGACGCGCGTGTCGGGGACGCCGCCGGCGCCCGCTCCACCGATGCTCGGCACCGGAATGAGTCGCGCACCATTGGCCACGACTGGCTTGCCGCAGTCGAGGCAGAACTTGGAAGCGGGGTCGTTGTCACGTCCGCAGAAAGTGCAGCGAGTCACGGAGGGCATGAGGGTGGAATCTTGCGAATATAGGGCGGGGGTTTCGTGGTGGCGAGAGGGTTGGGCGTAGAACTGCAGCTGTAAGCTGTGAGCTGTAAGCCGTGAGCTGTAAGCTGGAAGACGCCGGTGGGCTATGTTCCGGTGCATGGATTCTGACTCTTACAGCTCTGACTCGGTGCATGCGCCGGGACTCCAGCGCGAGCCCCGCGTGTCGCGGACGGCGTGGGTGCATCCGGCAGCGACCATCGTTGGCGATGTCACGCTCGGCGATGACGTGAGTGTCTGGCCGGGTGCGGTGCTGCGCGGGGATCGCGATGCGATCGTGATCGGCGCGGAGACGAATGTGCAGGATGGCGCGGTGTTGCACTGCGATCCCGGGTTGCCGCTGCGCATCGGGGCGCGGGTGACCATTGGGCATCGCGCGGTGGTGCATGGCTGCACGATCGAGGATGGTGCCTTGATCGGTATTGGCGCGATTGTCTTGAATGGCGCGGTCGTCGGTGCGGGATCGCTCGTGGCGGCAGGCGCGGTCCTCGGCGAGGGGCAGGTGATTCCACCGGATTCGCTGCTGGTTGGCGTGCCGGCGCGTGTGCTCAAACCGCTCACTGAAGAGCAGCGCGCGCGGGTGCGCGCTGGCTTTGCGACCTATGTGAAGTTGAAGGAGCTGTATCGCGTCCGGGAATGACTCGTCGGTATTGTGGGAGCAGGCAAATCACAAGGGACTAGCGCGCCAGAAACATTGGGGGTACGTTGCCTCCCCCTCACGAACGGGCCCCGAAAACTGCGTTGGGGAACGATTCTGTAAGTTGTTGATTTACAATGATATAAGTTGTTGAGATGGTGACCGGTGAAGTGTCGCGTCGGTGTCGCTGGAGTGAGGGTGGAGGGGCCAGTGGAGACCGCGTGGAAAAGCCATGAGCCGTGACCATTTCGTGATACCAGTCGTATAAGTCGTTCCCTTTGAGTGGCTTACCAAGTTCTTGCGCGGAACCACAAGCGCCGTAC
>PNKF01000083.1 GCA_013822285.1 Gemmatimonas sp. | reverse complement strand
ACCACGGGCAAGCTGCTCAGCCCGCGCAAGATCATGATCAACGTGCGCGAGCGGCTCGAAGCCAAGATGCCGTGGATGGAGCCCGGTGCCGACGGTGGCTTCGCCACGCTGCGCGCCGACGCGCCGGCCGCGCTGCTCGAGAAGCCCCTGCTCGGCGGGTACATCACCGACGAAGAGCTCTGGGCCTGCACCTCCTGCCGCGCCTGCGTCTACGAATGCCCGGTGTCGATCGATCAGCTCAGCGTCATCAATGAGTTGCGCCGAAATCTCGTCCTCGCGGAGTCGCGCTTTCCCGAGGAGATGATGCCGGCCTTCGAGTCGCTGGAGACCAGCGGATCGCCCTGGGCCTTCGATCCGGGCGATCGCGGCAAGTGGGCGGAGGGGATGGAGATCCCGACGATGGCCGAGATGGCCGAGCGCGGGGAATCGCCGGAAGTGCTCTACTGGGTCGGTTGCATGGGCAGCTTCGACGATCGCGCGAAGAAGACCACCGTGGCCTTCGCGCAGATCCTCAAGGCATCGGGCGTCAAGTTCGCGATCCTCGGCCAGGAGGAGAAGTGCAACGGCGATCCGGCCCGTCGCATGGGCAACGAGTATCTCTACCAGATGCTCGCCAAGGACAACGTCGAGACGCTGGGCAAGTACGGCGTGAAGACGGTCGTCACCGCCTGCCCGCATTGCTTCCACCAGCTCGGCAACGAGTATCCGCAGTTCGGTGGTGAGTATGAGGTCATCCATCACTCGACGTACATCGAGCAGCTCATGGCCGATGGGCGCGTGCCGATCCGCGAGGACTTGCACGCGCCGGTGCGCACCTTCACCTACCACGACTCCTGCTACCTCGGCCGCTACAACGACGTGTACGACGCACCGCGTGAGACCCTGAAGCGCGCGCTGCCCGTGGTGAACCTCGTCGAGATGCCGCGCAGCAAGGACCAGGGGCTCTGCTGCGGCGCCGGCGGTGGTCGCATGTGGATGGAGGAGAAGGTCGGCAAGCGCATCAATGTCGAGCGCGCGGAAGAGGCGCTGGCGACGAAGGCCGATGCCGTGGCCGTGGCCTGTCCCTTCTGCATGACGATGATGGCGGATGGCGTGAAGGCGCAGGGCGCGGAGGTGCCGGTGTACGACATCGCCGAGGTCGTGGCGCAGCAGCTGGCTTGATGTCGGAGCCGACGAAGCCTTCGTTGATCGAACTACCGCCGGATCATCCTGATCTGCCGGTGAAGCCGCCGTTCGTCTTCATCGGCGCGATGGCCATCGGGGTCATCGTGCACTGGATCAAGCCGATGCCCGCTCGTCCAGATCAATGGGGCGGGCTGGGCATGATCTTCGTAGTGCTGGCCCTCGGCCTGATCTATTGGGCCTGGTGGACGCTGAAGCGGCATCGCACGGACGTGCGGCCCTGGAAGGCCACGACGGCGATCGTCACGGATGGGCCCTACGCGCTCACACGCAATCCGATCTACCTCGGCTTCGCGCTGTTCCAGGTCGGCATCGGGCTCTGGGGTGACAAGCTCGCCGTGTTGCTGATGGCCGTGCCGGCGATTGCCGCCACGAACAACTGGATCATCGCGCGAGAGGAGTCGTACCTGTTCCGCAAGTTCGGCGCGGAGTACGAGCGCTACCTGGGGCAGGTGCGGCGCTGGATGTGACGCAGCGGTGATGAAGCGCATCGCGGCGGGGTTACTCGCGACGCTGCTGTTCGGCGTGTGGATCCGCTGGCGCCTCGCCGGCGTGCCGATCTTCACCAGCCTCGAGCAGATCCCGTTCAGCTTCGCACGACACGCGCATTCGCACCTCGGCTACTACGCGCTGCTGATTCCCCTGGCATGGTCTGCGTGGGCCGTGCGAGGACAGCGGGCACTCTCGTTCGCGGAGTCGACCGTGTACGGCGTGGCCACGGTGCTCGCGACAGTCGGATTCCTCCGCGCAGGGTACGGTGTGCTGGCGATCGTCGGCAGCACCGTCGTCGCGCTGCAGTGGATGCTCGCGGCGTGGCGCATGACGCGCGCTGCCCCAGTCGGCGACTTGCTCCGATTGATGTTTCCGGGCACGCTGTTCTCGCTGGCCTGGATCCCGGTCATCGCGATCTCGCTGCGCCGCGACCCCGCGCTCTCAGCTGCGGCGGTGCAGACGTTCCTCGCGGCGTTGATGTTCACCGTGGTGGTGCCGAGTGCGCTGGTAGCGCGAGGCATCCTGCGACAGGGCCCTCCGCCTCTAGTCGCAGCGCTTGGCCTCGGCGGCGCGGTGGCGCTGGGCGCATGGAACGGCTGGCCCGCCCGGCTGTTCCTCGCGGGGTACGCCCTCTGGTGGCTCTCCGCGCTTCGGACTCGCAAGGAGGCAATCCCAGAGTCGACGCGCTCCGCTGATGGACCGTTCCCCCTGCGTCTCTCGCTGCCTTGGGCAGCGGCCGGCCTTGGTCTCCTCGCGATGTCGAGCGGGCTCGTGCCGGCGGCGCACGACATCGGCATCGCGGCGGTGCACTATCTCGTCCTTGGGCCCTTGCTGCCGATGTTTGTCGACGGTCAGATGCGCACTCGCCTTCGCGCGTGGTCCTGGGCCGTCTATCAGGCTAGCGTCGCAGCCTTCGCAACATGTATCGCACTCCGGGCCTTCGTGCCCGCCGCATGGCCGACGCGATGGGCCGCCATCATGGGGACGTTCCTGCTGCTCTGGTGGTCTCTCGCGCTCTGGCGATCACGGTCCGGTGCAAGCAACGCGCCGGTACGGAAAGTCCACGCCGCGTAGCTGCCCATCGCGCATGCCCTCGATGCGCGCGATGACCGAATCGCTGCCGCGCCGGCGATACAGGATGCGCTGCGGAAAGTCATGCGCCGGGTTCTCGAAAACCAAGAGCGAATCCGAGAGCTGAACGGCGGGAAAGGCCGTCTCGATCTGTCGCGAGGGTCGGGCAACATACGCGATGCCACCGGCGGTCGGTCCCAGATACAGATGCTCCCACTCGCGCACGGTGTCACGCAGCGTTGTTCGGCTCATACCGAGCGTGGTGCCGCCGGCCGGAAGCATCCACTGTTCCTGCGTCGTGCGTCCTCCGACGCGCAGTTCCCAGCAGCCGCTGAGCCATGCGGCGCGGGACACATCTTGTGCCGTCGCGACCGTCTGCGCGGCGATTGGCGTCGACACCACGAGGAGCAAGGGCAGGGCAAGCGCACGGATGGACATCGGAGGCACCGGATGCGGGAAGGGACGACGCGCGGAGATGCTCAAGAGTGCAGTCCTGAGCGGCGGGATGCGGCAGCCACTCGGTCCAACCGCTCTCATCGAGGGTTGAGTCGCTCGTCCCATGGGACGCCTGTGCAAGCCGACCGCTATTTCCGCTTGCCCTTGATCTGATCGCGCAGCGCGTTGCCGGCCCGTCGCATCACATACGCCGCGACGAGGACGATGACAACCGCCGCGATCGTGGCGAACTCTTTCTGGGTCACGCCGTCCTCCAGCGCAGCTCGTAGATCGTGATGCTCGGCTTCGCGACACCCGGGGGCGGTTCGACGCGCTGCACCGCATGCCAGTCGAGCCCTCGCGCCGTGGCCTCCTCCAAGAACGACGATAGCGCAATTCGCCCTTGGTCCGCCAGCAGGAATACGCCACCCGGCGCGAGGACCTTCACGACCACGTCTGCGAGGATCGCGGCATAGCGCATCTCGTAGAGGACATCGGCGGCCATCGCGAGCGCGAATGTCCCGAGGTCTGCCGGCATCGCCGTCCAGTCCACCATGCGCGTTGCCGGGCGCCTGCCGACGTTCCGTTCGGCGTTGAAGACGGCGAACGGCAACGCGTCCTCGTAATAGTCGGTCGCCAGCACGTCGAAGCCGACCTCAAGCGCCGCGATCGTCGGTAAGCCGAGGCCGCAGCCCAGCTCGATGGCCGTCGGCACGCTACCGCTCGCCGCCGCCTGTGCCACCGCCGGCGTCATGGCCAGCCGCAGTCGCTGCTCAAGGATGTACGCGGCCAAGGTCTCCGACGAGGCCCAGAGGTCGGCCCAGTACGGCAGCCGCTCATCGCGTACGTAATCGGCCTCGGAGATCAGGTCGTCCGAGTTCCGCGGCTTGAGTAGTGTCGCGGTCAGGCCGGGCAGCACGATGTCCTGTGTCGTCAGCGTGTACCGACGCGCGAGTTCGGCCGGCACGTCCAATGGCATACTCACAGGCTGAACTGTTCGCTGAGCGCGGCGTCATCGCCGAGCAGCAAGGCCTGGAGCGTCGCGCCGGCGGGGACCGTCGAGGAATCCTCAGGCACGATGAGCAGGGCGTTCGCCAGCGACATCGAGGTCAGGATGCCCGAGCCCTGCGGCCCCGTGAGGCGCGCGTTCAGGCGACCGTCGTCTCCGGGTGTGACGATCGCGCGATAGAAGTGCGTGAGCTTGGCCCCGATGCTCACGGGCTCGTCCAACAGCACCGGCACAGGACGGCGATGCACGCGCGTGTGCCCGAGCAGGCGACGGATCGTCGGGCGCACGAAGAGCTCGAAGGTCACCATCGCACTCACGGGATTCCCGGGCAGTCCGATCCACGGAATGCCCTGCACACGACCGAATCCCAGCGGGGCGCCGGGTCGCATGCGCACGCGCCAGAAGTCCAGCGCCGTGCCCATCGCTTCGATCGCCGTCCGCGTGTGGTCATGCTCGCCGACGGAGACACCGGCACTGGTGACGATCAAGTCCGGCCGCGCATCCACGGCCCGTTGCAGCAAGCGGCGCACCGCTTCAAGCGAGTCCGGCGCGTGTCCGAGGGCGATCGGGACGCCGCCGTTGAGTCGCACCAGCGCCTCGAGCGTGTACCGATTGCTGCTGACGATGCGACGCCCCGCCAACACCTCGGCGAATCCATCGAGCTCGACCAGCTCGTCGCCGGAGCCGAGGATGGCCACGCGCGGGCGTCGGTGCACACGCAGGGTCGCGCAGCCGATGCTCGCGAGCACGCCGATCTGCGCGGCGCCGATGGGCGTGCCCGCCGGGATCGCGATCTGTCCCTCGCGCACGTCCTCGCCGGCGCGACGGATGTTCTTGCCGATGTCGCGATCCTTACGGATCTGCACGCGCGCCGTCCCGCCGTCGGTGTCCTCGACGCGCACCACCGTATCCGCGCCCGGCGGCATGAAGGCGCCGGTCATGATCTGCATCGCCTCGCCGCGCTGCAATGCTCTCGGCAACGGCGCGCCAGCGGCGATGCTGCCGACCACCGGTAACTCGCGTGGCGTAGTCTCGCTTGCGCCGTCGACGTCCGCCCCATGGACCGCGTAGCCGTCCATCGCAGAGTTGTCCCAGCGCGGGAGCGTGACCGGTGACACCGCGTCGGCGGCGAGCACGCAGCCCACGGCCTCGCTCAGTGCGATCTCTTCCACCGGCAGTGGCGCAACGGCGGCGACAATGCGCGCCGCAGCTTCGGGGACGGACAGCATCAGGGTTCGAGGAGCTGGAGGGAGGCTAACGCCGCAAGCAGGGCGTCTTGCACGCGCTCGACTTCGCGCGTGGGCACCGGATGGTTGTTCGCCAGCATCGAGAAGAGTAGGACCTGCCCGTCAGCCGTCGTCACGTAGCCCGACAGCGCGCGCACCCGATCCAACGTGCCGGTCTTCGCGCGGACGTTCCCAGCGGCGAGCGTTCCGCGCATGCGGTCACGCAGCGTGCCATCGACACCCGCCACCGGCAGCGACTGGTACCACGCATCGAACTCTGGAGACGTTCGCATGTGGTCGAGGATGTGCACGATGGCCTGCGGCGACACGAAGTTGCGCCGCGACAAGCCCGAGCCATCCCGGATAGTCGCCTGTGACGAGTCGATGCCCCAGGCCTCGAGTTGCCGTTTCACCACGGCGCGACCGCTGTCGGCCGTGCCCACGCCGGTCTTCGCATGCCCCAGCGTGCGCAGCAGCAACTCGCCAATCTGGTTCTGCGAAGGCTTCTGGAACGCCGGGAGAATCGCAGCGAGTGGCGGCGACGTCCGCGAGGCGAGGAGCGTCAGGCCGACCGTGTCCACCACGGTGTCGATGGCCACGCCACCGGCCACGGTGATGCCGCGCGTACGGAGCGCAGCCTCGAAGGCATCGAGGAAGGCCGTGTTCGGATTCTGCAACGCCACATGCAGCGTGAGCGAGTCACGCACACGCACGCTGCCCTCGAGGTGCAGCACAGGACGTGGTCCGCGCAGGTCCACGCGCGTGCGAACCTCTCGGCGCAGCGCGCAGCAGCTCACGGTGCTGATGTCCACGCGTCCCAGGCGCGGTAGCGAGGCGGCGGGTTCGCGTCGCACGGTCACCGGAGCTCCGGGTCGTGCCCCCCCGAGCACCGTCACGCGCGCGAAGCCTTCGTTGAAGGTGAGCTCGTCCACCGCTCCGGCATAGCCTTCTTCGAGATCGTCCCATGCCCAGCCGAGTCCGATCGTGTCACCGGGGAACGTGTTGGCACCGGAGGCCAAGCGCCCCGTGATGCGTCGGACGCCACGCGCCCGCAACGAGTCCGCCAACTCGAGCAGCGGCGCCATTGCCGATCCACTCAGCGAATCGCTGAAGGACGGATCTCCCTCGCCGACCACGACCAAGTCACCGTTGATGACGCCCTGCCGTGGCGCACGCGCGAACACACGCGTGCGGTAGCGATACTCGCCGCCCAACTGGGCGAGGGCCACCGCTGCGGTCACCAGCTTCGTGTTCGAGGCCGGCACGAAGAGCTTGTCGGCGTTGCGTGCATACAGCGTGTCGCCGCGCCGAGGGTCGACGACGAGGATGCCCCAGTGCATGGAGCGGAACATCGGGTCGTCGAGCAGCGTGATGGCCAGCCGACTGAAGTCCGCGCTGGCGCGACGGCCCGCAGGGCTGGGAACGCGTGCGGAGGCGTCGATGACGATTGGTCCCGACCCGCTCTCCCTCGGCGCAGGCTCCGTGAGAATCCGAGGGCTGAGCCGCGCCGTGTCCGCGGGAGCCGGCGCAGCGGCCCGGCCGGTCGAGCCCGAACAGGCAGCGGCGATCACGACTGTGGCACACAGCGCGAGCACGGGCATCGGCTTCATCGCATCACCTCATGTTCGACCCAATCGGCGAGCTTCGTGAGCCAGGCCTCGTCCGGCAGCGCGAACACCGTACCGGAGAATCCTGCCGGCGCATCATCGGTCACGAATGCACGCCAAGCCTCGGGATGCGTGGCCTCAGCGGGCCACAGCGCCGAGGTGTGCGCGTCACGCCGATGGATCTCGACCTTCGGCATCGGATGTCGCTTGAATCCCTCGCAGAGCACGAGGTCGGCGTCGGAGAGATGCGCCGCGACGATCCGCTCCGGCGTCTGCTCCTCCGCCCAGCGCTCGACCAGCGCGAACTTGTCCGGCGACACCATCGCCACGCGCTCGGCGCCGCCTTCGTGATAGTGCCGGTAGGTGTCCGTCGTGCTCGGATCGATGTTGAACGTGTGCGAGCCGTGCTTCAGTGTCATCACCCGATGCCCACGTCGCGAAAGCTCCGCGCAGAGCCGGACGACCAGCGTCGTCTTGCCAGCATGCTTGCGTCCGACGATGCCGAGCATCGGGGGCAAGGATTCACGTGACTCAGCCACGCGGACTCCCGGCTGCCGATCCAACGCCGCCAAGCGCCGCCAACTCCTCACGCGTGTTCACGTTCGAGAAGAGCCGGGCCGGATCGCCGAAATCCCGCACGCGCACGATCGGCAGTCGCTGCACCGTCACGTGGTCATGGAAGCCGATGACCCGCAGGTCGCCAGCGTCGAGCGTCCGCTCCACCGCCGGCAGGCATCGACGCGAGTACCAGGCACACATCGGCTCCACGCCGCGTCGCGAGCCATCGCTTTCCGGAATCACCACGTCGGCCTTTGTGACGAACGACAGCGCATGGTGGCTCTCATCGGCACCGCCGTCGCCAATGCGGCGCAGCTCGCCGAGCAGTGCCGCGGAGACAAAGGGCATGTCCCAAGCGACCAGCAACACATCGCTGTCGGCATGCGCCAGGGCCGCGTGCAGGCCGCCGAGGGCGCCGAGCCCAGGGCGCACATCTGCCGCGGTGCGAACGCCCGGCAACCAGGTCGCGGCATCTTCCGCGTTGGCGATAAGCAGGAGATCATCGCTGACCTCGCGCAAGGCAGACGCCACGCGATCGATGATGCGACGGCCACTCACGCGCTCTAGCCCCTTCGGCGCGCCGCCGAAGCGAGAGGCCGCACCGCCGGCGAGGATTCCGCCGGTGCAGCTCACGGCTGCCACACTTGCGGCTGTCCCGACACCGCGCGTCCGATCAACGCCATGCCCGCCGCCTGCGCAATCTCCACCGCGATCGTACTCGGCACACTCGGCGTCGCGACCACGGCGATGCGCGCGCGCGCCGCCTTGAACGCCAGCTCACCAGAAATGCGACCGGTCACCAATAGGATGAGATCGTCGGGCCGCTCGCCCGCGAGAATGCGCGCGCCCAGCACCTTGTCGACGGCATTGTGCCGCCCGATGTCCTCGGCGTGCGTGAGCAAGGTCTGTCCGTCCGTCAACGCCGCCGCGTGGATGCCACCCGTGTCCTGATAGCGCGCGCCGCGCGCGAACAGCTCCTTGAACAGTGCGCGCGTCTGCGCGAGGTCAGGCAGGGCAGGCGGCGTCTTGCGGCGCGGCACGTTCGAGAGCGAGCCGAGAATCGTCGTGACCGCACCGCAGCCGGACGCGAGCACGCGACGGCGCTCTTGGCCTTCGACCGTCCGATAGCGTGCGTCGGGGACCGTCACCCAGAAGCCCGGCTCCTTCGCGCAGGGGCGCATCGAGAGCAAATCGGCCTTCGCATCGATGTAGCCTTCACCGAAGCACCAGCCCACGACGAGTTCCGGCAGCTGCTCGGGCGTGCACATCCAGGTGACGG
>PNKF01000082.1 GCA_013822285.1 Gemmatimonas sp. | reverse complement strand
CTTCTCGAAGCACTCGAAGTGGATGTCCGAGGCGCCCATCTTCACGGCGTTCGTGAGGATGGCGTTGATGAGCTTCACGACGGGCGCATCGTCCACCGCAGCGGCCAGCGCCGTGGCGGACATCTCCTCTTCCTTCTCCTCGAGGACCTCGACCTCACCGTCCTCGAGGCTCTCGATCTCGCTGAGCAGCGCCGACATCTGCTGCTCGTTCGACTCGTAGTGCTTCTCGATGACGTTGCGCAGCGTGAACTCGCCGGCGATCACCGGGAAGATGTCGTAGCGCGTGATGAACTTGAGGTCTTCGATGACGCCCAGGTTGGTCGGGTCGGCCATCGCGACGGTGAGCGTACGGCCGTCGCGCTTCAGCGGCAGCACGAGGTTCTTCGTCGCGAGGTCCGTCGGGACCAGCTTGATGATCTTGGTGTCGACCTCGAACTTCGAGAGGTCCACGGCCGGCATCTTGAACTGCCGGGCCAGCGTACGGGTGAGCTCGTTTTCCTGGATGAAGCCAAGCTTCACCAGGTTGTAGCCCACGCGCGTGCCGTTCTGGCGCTGTTCGGCGAGGGCCTGCTGAAGCTGCTCCCGCGAGATCAGGCCCTCCTTGACCAGGAGGTCACCGATCCGTTCACCACCAGGGCTCGCCGCTGCGGTCATTCGTTGGGCACGGGACGGGGTGCCGCCAGCCGCCCAGCGTCACCCCAGGCGGTCCCGACGGCACGTGACTGCGTGAAGGTGGACGGGGGGACGTACAAGTGTCAAGGATGTAGGCGGCCTCCTGACGCGCTCTGCGGGGCGGCGCTCGGGCGAGGCACGCCAGAGAAGGTCACGAGGGGTTCCAGCCGTGCGGCGAGCGCCGGACCGATGCCGCGCACTCGCTGGAGCGCTTCGAGGCTCCCGAAGGGGCCATTCTGCTCGCGGTCGTCCACGATGCGGCCCGCGAGGGCCGGCCCGATGCCCGGGAGGAGATCCAACTCTTCGCGCGTCGCGCGGTCGAGGTCGAGGGGACCACGAGGCGGCTCGACGGAGACGCGTCCAGCGCCAGGCGCTGAGCCTGGACGCGGTGCTGTCTGCCTCGCGGCCTCGGGTGCTGCAGCGTCGACCCCCTGCGGTGTGGCAGTCGCTCGTGCGGCACGCGGACGGCGCGCGCGGCCGCCCGTGGCAACGGCTGAGTCCACTGCGGCGATCTGCGCGGCCAAGGCGGCGCCCCGCGCCTCGCTCCCCCGCCCCGCCGAGAGCGCGCGCAGGCCGCGGACGCCGAGCCCGAGGGCGGCGACCGCCGCGACGAACAGCAGCGCCCGACGCTCGGAGGGGGTGGCCACGGCAGGAGGCTACGGCAGCCGCCGCGACGCGGGCGCATCAAGAACCCGCGAGTCGATACCTCGAGTTGCGCGCGGCGGGTCCGCGCTGCTCGCCGCTCAGAGCCCGCGCAGCACCGCCACGGCGACGTCGCCCACCGCCTGCAGCGTCTCCTGCGACACCTTGTCTTCGGTGTCCTGGGGCGTGTGGTGATGCGCGTAGTTCAAGTCGATCACGTCGATGACCTTGAAGCCCTTCTCGATGAAGGGGACGTGGTCGTCGGTGATCGGCTGGTACTCGCGCGTCGGAAAGTACTCGCCATAGCCAAGCCGCTGCGCGGTGCTCCACACGCGCTGGAGGACGTCGGGCGCGGCGCGCATGGAGTACGTCTCGTACAAGAAGCGCGCGTCCGGCTGGCCGACCATGTCGAAGAGCACGCCGAACTCTGGCGCGAACCCTGCCGGCAGATGCTCCACGAAGTAGCGGGCGCCGATGAGCACGTCGGTGAGCGTGTCGAAATCGCCCCAGTCTTCGCCATCGACGAACAACAGGTCCACGCCGACGTTCGCCGGCTGGCGCTTCAGGGCATCGGCGACGCCGATCAGGATGGCCACGCCAGAGGCGCCGTCGTTGGCCCCTGGGGTCGGCTGGGCCTGCGCCGCGACGTCCACGGCCTTCTCGGCGATCGGCCGCGAGTCCCAATGCGCGAGGTAGAGCACACGCCGCGTCGCCGTCGGATTGAAGCGGGCCAGGATGTTCCGCATCGGCAGCTGCTTGCCGTCGGCCGCCGTATGCGTCCAGGCCTGCACGATCACCGTATCGGCGCGCTGGCGCATCTCGGCCACCAGCCAGTCGGCCGCGGCCCGGTGGGCGGCCGTGCCGGGCACGCGCGGTCCAAAGGCCATCTGGCGGCGCACATAGCCCATGGCCGCGGCCCCGTCGAACTCACGCGCCGCGAGCGGCAACGGGGTCGCCTGGGCGGTGTCGGTGGAGTCCCCGCCGCCGCAGGCGAGGGTCAGGGCGCCGGCGACCATCGCGGCAAGGCGGCGCAGAGGGAGCATTACGGGCGTCATCGGGGGTAATATACGCCTCGTGAAGATCGTGCATCGTTACGTCCTGAAGGAGCATCTCGGCCCGTTGCTCTTCGCCGTCTCGGCGTTGACCTCGCTCATGATGCTCAACTTCATCGCCAAGAAGTTCCCCGATCTCGTCGGCAAGGGCCTGCCGTGGACCGTGATCGGGGAGTTCCTCATGCTCTCCCTGCCGTTCACCCTGGCGATGACGCTGCCGATGGCCGTGCTCGTCGCCACGCTGCACGCCTTCTCGCGCTTCGCCTCGGAGAACGAGATCACGGCCTTCAAGGCCAGCGGCGTGAGCATGCAGCTGCTGGTGCGTCCGGTGATCCTCGCGGCCGTGGTGATCTCGCTGGGCATGGTGTGGTTCAACGACCAGGTGATGCCGCGGGCCAACCATCGGCTGGCGCAGCTGCAGCAGGACATCGCGCGCGTGAAGCCGACGCTGGCACTCAATGAGCAGGTGATCAACGAAGTCGTGCGGGGCTCGCTGTACCTGCGCGCCGCGCGCATCGAGAGCGGCACGAACCGCATGCGCGACGTGACGATCTACGACCTCAGCGATCCGACCACGCGGCGCAGCATCCTCGCCGACAGCGGCCAGCTCGCGTTCTCGCGCAGCGGCACGGATTTGATCCTCACGCTGTACGACGGCCACTCGATGGAGAGCCAGGCCAACGCCCCGCAGCGCCTGCAGCGCAGCTTCTTCACGGAAGACCGCATCCTCGTGCGCGGCATCGCGGCCGGCCTCGACCGCGGCAGTTCCGACGTCGGCTACAAGTCCGACCGCGAGTACACCATCTGCGAGCTGAACACGCGCGTGCAAGCGGCACGCGAGCCGCGGGACATCGCCTGGCGACGCCTGCATCTGGCGCGGAACCCGGGCGACTCACTCGCCACACCGCCGCGCGAACGTTGGCCGCTGGCCGATTGGTACTGCGCGTTCACGTCACGCCTCGCGGCGTTCAGCAGCGTACCGGAAGCGCAGGCCGCTGACCTCGCTGCTCCGGCGGTACTGCGCGTCAGCACAGCCCCGCAGCAGGATCCCGCCACGCGCACGCCGGCCGCCGCCCCCGACTACGACTCGGTGGTGCTCGAAGGCCTGCGCTTCGAGTACAGCTCCGCGCAGTCCCAGATCGATCGCTACCGGGTGGAGATCGAGAAGAAGTTCTCCATCGCTGCGTCTTGCGTGGTCTTCGCCCTGCTCGGCGCGCCGATCGCCCTGCGCTTCCCGCGCGGCGGCGTCGGACTCACGATCGGCGTCAGCCTCGGCGTGTTCGCCGTGTATTACGTGGGCCTGTTGGTCGGCGAATCGCTCTCGGACCGCGGCATCGTCGATCCGGCAATCGCCATGTGGGGCGCCAACGTCTTGCTGGGCATCGTCGGCGTGTACCTCACCGCCCGACTCGGCAGCGAGGGCAGCACGCATCGCGGCTCGGAGTCCAGCGAGTGGTGGGGACGCATGATCGACGGCGTGAAGACGAAACTGCGCCGGAAGGCCGCATGAGACGTCGGCACCTCCTGCGTCCGCTCGACCGCTATGTGCTCAACGAGTTCTGGAAGGTCTTGTTCGCCACGGCGATGGGCTTCCCGCTGCTCGTGATCATCATCGACCTTTCGGAGAAGCTCGACAATTATCTCGGTCGCGAGGTGCCGGCGGCTGATATCGCGCTGGCCTATGTGCTGGGCATCCCGGAGACGATGTTCCTGGTGCTGCCCGCCGCGGTGCTGTTCGCGACGGTGTTCACCGTGGGCGGCTTCACGCGGCACAGCGAGATCACCGCGGCCAAGGCCTCGGGCGTGTCGTTCCATCGCTTCATCGCGCCGATCTTCGGCGGCGCCGTCGTCGCGACGTTCCTCGGGCTGGCGCTGGCCGAGATCATCCCGCCATTCAATGCGCGTCGGCTCGAGCTGCTGCAGGAGAAGTCCGTGCGCGCGGCGGCGCAGCGTTCGAACTTCGCCTACGCCGCCGAAGAGGGCCGCGTGTACAAGATCGCCTACGCCGACGTGAACTCGGCGTCGATGCAGGGCGTGGAAGTCGAGCGCCGCGGCACGGGCCCGGATTTTCCGACCGTGCTGATCAAGGCCGAGGCGGGCACGTATCGCGAGGGCGAGGGCTGGACACTGACCAACGGGTACGTGCACATCCTGCCGGACTCGCTCTCGAACTTCAGCATCCAGTTCGATTCCCTGCGCGACCGTTACTTCACGGAACGGCCGCAGCTGCTGATGGCGAACCCGAAGGCGCCGGCGGAGATGGGCTTCCGGGATCTCGGGCGCTTCATCACGACGATGGAGCGTTCTGGTGCCGACGTGAAGAAGTTGCGCGTCGAGCGCATGCTCAAGATCGCGATTCCTGTGACCTGCGTCATCATCATGCTGATCGGCGCACCGTTGGCGACCAGTACGCAGCGCGGCGGGACGGCCTACGGCGTGGCCATCTCGCTGGCGACGACGGTTATCTTTCTGGTGATGCTGCAGTTGACGCAGGCCATCGGCGCCGGGGGATTGGTGATGCCGGAGATCGCCGCGTGGCTGCCGGGTGCCCTGTTTACCTGCGTGGGCACCTTCCTCCTGATCAAGGTCCGTACGTAGCGTGGCTGGCCGTCCCACCGAGCAGTTCCCGATCGTGCAGCGCTCTGGCTTGCGGGTCTTCCGCGGCGTGGGCCGAGGCGCGCTCGCGCTGTTCGGCGGCATCGGGGCCCGCGTGCTGTTCCTGCGCGAGCTGTGGCGCGCGCTGAAGGAGTGGCGCACCTGGTCCCGCGAGGTGGTGCACCAGATGCGCGCCATCGGCGTGGACTCGTTGCCGCTGGCGATCATGGTGGCCGCGTTCATCGGCGGCGTGATCACGATCCAGATCCGCTACCAGCTGTTTCCGGGCATCCAGCTGAGCATCGTCGGCTTGAGCTCGCGACAGATCGTCATTCTCGAGACGGGTCCGCTGCTCACGGGCTTGGTGCTCGCGGGACGCGTCGGTGCCAAGATGACGGCGGAGATCGCCACGATGCGCGTCACGGAGCAGATCGACGCGCTGGAGACGTTGGCCTTCGATCCGGTGGCCTACCTGATCGTGCCGCGCTTGATCGCCGCGATCATCATGCTGCCGATCCTCACGGTGTTCGCCGACGTCTTCGGCGTGCTGAGCGGGCTCATGGCGGCCGTGACGATCACGGACGTGAAGTACGCGCAGTTCATGGAAGGCGTGCGACTCGGCTATGAGCAGTTCCAGGTGACCTACTCGCTGATCAAGGCGACGCTGTTCGGCGGCGCGATCGCGTACCTGTGCACCTACGAAGGCTACACCACCCGCGGCGGCGCCGAAGGCGTCGGCCAGAGCACGGCGAAGGCCGTCGTGGTGTCGTCGATTGCCATCCTCATCCTGGACGCCATCACGGCCGTCCTCCTCGCCCCGTATCTTCAGGCATGAAGCGTCGCGACGAAGTCCTCGTGGGAATCGTGGCTACCGTGGCCTTGGTGCTCGGTGTCATCGGCTCCCTGCTGTTGGCCCGAGGCGGTTTGACCTCGGGCTATCCCGTGTACTCGGTGTTCGCCTGGGGCAGCGGCCTGCGCCCCGGCCAGCCGGTGCTCTTCTCGGGCGTGTCGGTCGGCTATGTGGGCGACGTGCAGATGCGCCGCAACGGCACGCTGGTCGTCGAGATGCGCATCGACCGCGAGTACCGCCTGCCGCGTACGACCACGGCGCGCATCGTGCCGAACGGCGTGTTCGGCGACATGATGGTCACGCTCACGGTCGGCGGCATGACCGAGGCGGACTTCGCCGAGGGGGATACGGTGCCGGCTGGCCCGCCGGCCGTCGCCATCGGCGACGTGCTCGCCCGGGTGGATTCGATCGGCAAGGACGTGCAGTCGTTGACGGCGGGTCTCAACCGCGAGCTGATCCAGGAAGGCGGCATTTCCGAACTGCGCGCCACGGTGCGCAACGCCAACGCGTTCCTGAGCGAGCTGTCGCGCATTGCGCAGGCGCAGAGCGCGGAGCTTTCGCGTACCCAGGCCGCGGTGCGGCGCGTGGTGAGCGCGGTGGACTCCGCGAGCGTAGACAGCACGGTGAAGGCGCTGTCGGGCGCCGCGACGGCGATGGCCGCGCTGGCGACCGACCTGCAGGGGACGACGCAGCAGCTCAACGGTGTGCTGGCGAAGCTCGAAGGCAGCGAAGGCTCGGCGGGGCTGCTGCTCAACGACCCGGGGCTGTATCGCGATACGCGGGCGCTGCTGACGCGGCTCGATTCGCTGACGGCGGACTTTCAGCGGAACCCGAAGAAGTACGTGAAGTTGTCGATCTTCTGACGGCAACTGACGCCACGGAGGCACAGAGGCGCAGAGGTTGCACAGAGAACGACAACTGCTTTCACCACGAAGGACACGAAGAACTGCGACAGCAAACCCTTTGGGGGTCCGCACCGACGTATCGGCGCGGACCCCCAAGTATTTGTAGTGACCCTGCAGGGAGCGACGCCGGTACTCCGCACGTCCTCCGTGCAACCTCCGTGACTCCGTGCCTCTGTGGCGACGCAGTGGCAGTGCCTTCGTGCATTTCGTGCCTTCGTGGTGATGGCAGTTCGGGCATGAAACCAGGACCGCCCCGGTAGCCAGGATCGGCTACCGGGGCGGTCTGAGTTACGAACCGTCGATCGGCCTTAGTTGAACGTGTAGCGGAGGCCGAGCTGCATGCGCCAGACGTCGCCGGTACCGGCGTTCTTCTGGAACGTGCGGTTGAGGAGCTGGCCGTTGACGACGCGCATCGTGTAGATGGCGCGTCCCGACGCGTCCGCGGGACCATTGCAGGGTGCGGCCGTCGTGCAGGGAACACCGCCGACCGTACCAGTCGTCTGGAAGGCACGCGGCACGAGCGGCGAATTGTTCACAACGGACTGCGAGAGGCCCCAGTCGCTATTGATCATGTTGGTGAAGTTCAGGATGTCGAGGCGCACCTGCAGGGAGTTCTTCTTCCCGGCGAACATCTTCGACAGGTCCTGCGCGACGCTGAGGTCCATACGCGTCACGTTCGGGAGCACGAGACCGCCGCGCAGCGCATACTGGCCGCGGCGCGTGCGGAGGTGCGGATCCTGGTTGATGTAGGCATCCCAGGCCGCGGCCTGCTGCGCCGCGGTGAACGGCGTCGCACCGGTGATCGGCGCGAAGTTCATCTCCGACTGGTCGCGCGGCACGTAGATCAGGTCGTTCGAGGTGCCGCCGTCGCCGTTGAGGTCACCGCCGAACACATAGCTGCTGGTGCCGAAGGTGAAGTTCTCGAGGAAGGCCGAGACGGTGGTGTTGCCCCAGCCGAACCAGTCGCGGGTGTAGCTGGAGACGAGGAAGGCACGGCGGCCCTGGAAGCCGGCCGCGTTGCCGACGCCCGGGTTGTTCGGGTCGCCGGGGTGCTGGTTGTTGTTCCACGAGCCGAAGGCGATCGAGCCGGCGTCCACCGTGTTCGTGGCAGTGCCGTAGGCGAGGGCGCCCTTGGTGTAGAAGCCGTTGCGGAACGAGCGCTCAAGCGAGACCGAGGCGTTGTACGTCTCGCCGACGTTCTGGTTCTTGAGGACGATCGCGCTGGTGATGTTGCAGTTGATGCGGTTGGTCTGGGTGCCGCTTACCGTCGGGCACTTGTCGCTGACCCAGCGCGGACGCTGGTCCGGACCCGCGAACGCCGCGTCGTTGGCCGGCAGGTTGGCGTTGATGTAGTACACGCCGTTCATGTCGCGGCCCCAGAGGAACTCGGTCGTGACGAGCCAGCCGCTCTCGAAGCGGTGGTCGACGGCGAGGTTGGAGCGCCACACCTGCGGGAACTTGAAGTTCTTGTCCGTGAGCGCGAGTTCGTACGAAGCCGCCGGAGCGCCGGTGACCGTCGTCGGCTTGTAGGTCTCCGTGTTCGGATTGAACGGGCGGTTGGTGAGCTCGCTACCACCGGCGCCGTCATCCTGGATGAAGCCCGTCAGGATGCCGTTGTTACCGATCTGGTTGGAAATCCAGACGTAGGCCGGACGGCCGGTGAAGATACCGGTTCCGCCGCGGACGATGGTCTGGCCGTTGCCGCGGAGGTCGTAGTTGAAGCCAACGCGGGGCGACACCAGCGGCGTCGCGTCCGGCAGCTTCGCAGTGTTGTACTGGACGGCCGCGCCGTTCTCATCACGGAAGGTATAGCCGTTCACCTGCGCGTTCTCTTCCGCCGTGTTGCCGAAGCTCACCACGTCCACGCGCACGCCGCCGGTGACCGTGAGGCCGCGGCCGACGCGCCACTCATCCTGCACGTAGGCGCCCATGAAGTTTACTTCGAGCGGCTGGATCGGCTTCTCCTGGCCCGGGATGTTCGTGTAGCGGACCTGGAAGCGACGCGGGCCGATACCGGCCGGCGAGGCCGCGTAGGTGCTGCAAGCGGTGGTCGGAACACCCGTGCCGCAGGCATTCACGTAGCCACGCGCATCGGCGTAGAAGTCGCTCAGCGTGTTGTAGACGTAGGCCGACTGCTTGCCCGGGAAGAACACGTTCTCCGACTCGTAGCCTTCGATGTTGACGCCAAAGGTC
>PNKF01000081.1 GCA_013822285.1 Gemmatimonas sp. | reverse complement strand
TCTCGAGGAGCTGCGGCGGAATGCCACGGTTAAGGATCTGCGGCGGGAAGTGAACGCGACCCTCCGGCGGCAAGTGATCGAGTAACTGACAACTGCAGTTACGAGTTGGGAGTTATAGGTTGAAAGAGAGCGGGGGGTGAGCACTGAGCTCACCCCCCGCTTCTTTCAGCTTAGAGCTTAAAGCTCTCAGCTGCAGTTGCAGTCAAGAACTCCCCTTACAGGAGGCGCTTCGGCTCCTTCGCCTCCGCCTCCTCTCTCGCCACCCGCTCCTGCGCCGGCGGCAGCGATTCGCGCTCGGCCGGCTTCGCGATCTCGGCCTGCACTTCATTCATATTCTTCTTGAATTCCTTGATGCCCTTGCCGAACGAGCCGGCGATCTCGGGAATGCGCTTCGCGCCGAAGATCAGCAGCACGAGCACAAGGCCGATGATGAGCTCGGTGGGACCGAGTCCGAACATAACTGCCTCCTAGAACAACGAGCGCGCGATGAGATAGGCGGCGAGGACCCCGACAAGACTCAGCAACGAGACGTCGAGCGCGATGGGTCCAAGACCGAACTTGATGATCACCAAATCGATATTCAGGGGGCCGATGCTGGGTGTCACGACCCCTGCCGTGAGAAACTCTTTCACTGCCCCGGTGGGCAGGAACAACCGGGCGAACTGCGTGAGGAATCCGCCGACCACAAATCCGATCGCCAGGATGATGGCGTGATACCCCGGACGATGCTTCGCCGAGCCCTTCAACGTCGTCGGCGGCATCAAGCCCTCCGGTCCATCACGTAAGCCAGCGCGTCGGCGAGCGACTGCTTCACCTCGCTCTCCGGCAAGTCCTTGAGCGCGCCCTCGGCCGCGGCAGCGAACCGCTCGCCCTCGGCGCGGGCGTATTCGAGACCGCCGCATTCCGTCACGATGCCGACGACCTCGGCGATGCTCGCGTCACTCGGCGTGGCATCCGCGAACAGCACGTCCACCACCTCGCGCTGCGCCTTGGACATCTTGCCCAACGCATGGATCAACGGCAGCGTGACCTTGTGCTCCTTGAGGTCGTTGCCGCTGGGCTTCCCCGTCACCGACTCCTGCTCGGTGTAGTCCAGCAGATCGTCGGCGACCTGGAAGGCCATGCCGATGCTCTCGCCGAAGGTGCGCATCTGCGTACGGAAGCGCGGCGCACCGGCCAGCGCGCCCATCTCACAGGCCGCCCCCACCAACGAGGCCGTCTTGGCGCGGATCAGCTTGTGGTAGTCCGCCTCGCTGAACGCCAGCGCGTCGAAGCTCGCCAATTGACGCAGCTCGCCGACCGTCATCTCGGCCGAGGCCTGCGTGAACACGCGCAGCGGTTCCATGTCGCCTAGGCGCACGAGCTCACCGACGGCCTTGGCGAAGAGGAAGTCGCCCATGAGCACGGCGACCTGGTGCGAGAACACGGCATTGATCGTCGGCTGCCCACGGCGCAGCACGGAGTGATCGACGGAATCGTCGTGCACGACGCTGGTGAGGTGCACGAGCTCCGCCACGGCCGCGAGCGGCACGGCCCGCTCTTCGGGCGCGCCCTCGATGCTCGAGGCGAGCAGCAGCAGCGTCGGCCGGAACAGCTTGCCGCGCATGCCCTTGAGGTGCGCGTTCGCCGCCTCGATGATCGCGACGTCCGCCTGGATGATGCGCCACATCTCGTCCGGGACGCGCTCGAGGCGGTCCCGCACGGGGGCTTGGATCTCCCGCAGCGCTTCGGCGACGGGCATCTGGAGTCGGGCCTCGAGGGTCACGACAGTTGCTGCTCCACGGTATTCAGTCGGTCTCCGATGTCGCGGAACTGGATGTCCACGGCGAAGACGCGCTCGTAGTAACGCTTGGCGTCGGCGAACTGTTGCTGCTCTTCGGCAATGGCGCCGAGGAGATACAACACACCGACGAGGGACTCATCGCGCACCGCCGGCTCGGCCAGTGCGCGCTGGAGGATCGTCGCGGCCACGGGCAGCTGCCCCTTCTCGACGAAGCAATTGCCCAGCGCCTCGAAGGTCCGCACGCGCTCCTTGGTGCCGCGCAGCGCCTTCTGGAACTCGGCGATGGCCTCGTCGACCAAGCCCATCTCCTTGTACGCCACGCCGAGGTCGTAGTGCGCCTCGTGGTCTTCGTCGTCCACGTTCTCGGCGACGCCCTGCTTGAACTTGCGCAGCATGTCGGAGAAGTCCGCCTGCTCGTCGCCGGTGGGTTCCTTCTCCTCGACCACCATCCGCGTGGACTTCGGCTCGTCATCTTCGCGCAGCCAATCGCCGAGCGAGACGTACTCGTCGTCGTCCGAGGCCGTGGCGGCGGGCGTCGGCTTCACCGGCGCCGCGGCAGTCGGCTTGGGCTGCGCGATGGTGCTGCGCCGGGGCGGCGGAGGCGGCGGGGCGTCTTCCGGCGGGATGCTCTCGATGGCAGCCTGCGCGCGCAGGTCGTCCGGCGTGATGTCGAGCACGCGCTGGTACACCGTGCGCGCCTTCTGCGCCTGGCCGTCGGCGAGCAGCGCATCGGCGAGTTCGAGATACGCCGTGGCGAGCTTCGCGCGATTGTTGGCCCGGAACGCATATTCGACGCGCTTCTGGTGCGAGCGGATGGCGTGTGGATCGAGCCGCACGATCTCATCGGCGACGGATCCCGCGCTGTCGAGATCGCCGGCCGCCTCGAAGCCGGCCATCGCCTGCTCGAACTCGCTCATCGCCTCGGCGCGCATGCCCTGTTCGAGCAACGCTTCGGCGAGCGTGCGGTGCGCCGTCCAATCGTCCGGCGTCGCGGCGACGGCCGCACGCAACGTCTCGAGCGACACGACCTTCGTCACCGGCACGACGATTTCCATCACGTCGTCTGCCGCGGCCGCGACTTCGACTGGCTCGGCGACCGCTGCGTCGACCTCGCCCACGTCCATGAGCGGGAGATCGGCCACCGGCGACGGCACATCGAACATCGGCGCGTCCATCGCGCCACTGTGTTCGACGGTGAGGGCATCATTGCCGACGCTGGGCTCGAGGTCGAGCAGGTCGAGCCCTTCCATCGCGGCGGCATCGTCGTTGGCCTGTGCCGCCGGCGAGGCCACGAGGCTCGGCTCTGGCTCGATGAGCGGCAGGTCCGCGACTGGCGATGCCTCCACGGTCGCGTCGACATCGAGCAGCGGCAGGTCCTCCGTCGCTGCGGGCGTCGGGACCGTCGGCGGCTCGACGACGTCCGCGTCGAGGTCCATGAGCGGCAAATCGGCGACCGCGGAGGCGCTAGACTCCTCAGCGGCAGCGTCGACGGGCGGCTCCTCGGCGAGATTGGTGATTTCCAAGCCGACGACCGAGCCACGCGGCGGCGGCGGGGCAGACGAGCCGAGGTCGGTGGTCTCGATCTCGAGGCCCGTCGTCTGGATCTCGAGGGCGCTGTCGTCGGCGGCGGGTTCGACGGAAACGGGCGCCGGCGCTGCGACGGATGCCGCGGCAGGCGTCGGGGCGCGCGGCTCGGCTTTCGGCGCCGCAGGCACCGGCTCGAGCAACTCGAGGCCGGCGACGGCCTTCGATGCACGCTTGACGTCGGCCGTGGTGACGCGGCCCGACGGACGGCGCGGCGGAGTGTCGTCGCCGACATCGAGGAACACGAGCCCGCCACCGCCACCCGAGGAGGCCGTGTCCTTGGCCTCCGGCTCGATGCTTGGGTCGATCTCCTTGATCTTCGCCGCAATGCGCTCGGCCGCGTCATCATCGCCGTCGGCCTTTGCCTGGGAGTAACCCAGTTGCAGCTGGTCGATCGCCTCGTCCTTGCGCTCGGCCTTCACAAGCTGCTCGGCCAGCGTGATGCGCACGTCGTGCTGGCCCGGCACGAGGTCGGCGAACTCCTTCAGCGCCCGGAAGGCCTCGTCGAGGCTGCCGGCCTTCTGCTGGCGGCTCGCGTACTCGAGGAAGTTGGTGCGGGCATCGGCCTTGAAGCCCTTCTCGGCGTGAATCTTGCCGAGCTTGTAGTAGATCACCGTGCGGCCAGGCGACTGGCGCAGGATCTTGTTGCAGAGCGCGATCGCGGGGTTGTAGAAACCGCCCTCGGTGTAGCGATCGACCGCCTTCTCCCACACGGCGACGGCCTCGGGCCCGCGGCCCGCCTTCTGCAGCATGTCGCCAACGCGATTGTACAGCGGAATGTCGGGCTGATCTTCGTCGCCGGCCTCGTAGGCATCGACAATCTCAACGTAGACTTCGAGCGCCTTATCCAGCTGCTTTTTGGCCTCGAGGTCTGCCGCCTTCTTCTTGAGCTTGACGATGTCGGCCATAGAAGGGGAAAGCTACCCGCCCAACCCTCAGTGTGACAAGCGTTTGGGCGCGTATCCCGGCCGGCCGCGCAGCCATGTGGCAACGCAGCGCTGGTCGCCGTACCAGTAGGGGATTTCGCGGTGGTCCCGGACATCAAAAAGTGCTAGGTCAGCCGAGAAGCCCGGGGCCAGCTGCCCGACCTCCCCGGCCAGCCCGAGCGCCGCCGCCCCGTTCACGGTGGCCGCGATGAACGCCTCGGCCACGCTGAGCCGCAGCTGGCTGACGCCCAGCGTCAGGATCAGCGGGAAGTTCACCGTCGGACTGGTACCAGGGTTGAAGTCCGAGGCGAGGGCGATGGCGCAGCCCGCGTCGAGCATGGCGCGCGCCGGTGCCTGCTTGTTGCGCCCGAGGAAGAGCATGGTGCCGGGTAGCAGCGTCGCGACGGTCCCCGAGTTCGCCAAGGCCTGGATGCCCAGTTCGGACACCGCGGCGAGGTGGTCCGCCGAGGTGGCGCCGATCTCGGCCGCCAGCTCGGCGGCGCCCGCATGTTCGAGTTCGTCGGCGTGCAGCTTGAGCGCCATACCCTGCGCGCGCGCCGCGCCGAGGACGCGCCGCGCTTCGGCTGGCGTGTAGACCCCGGGCTCACAGAAGATGTCGCAGAAGCGCGCGAGCGAATCCTTGGCGACGGCGGGGATCATCTCGTCGATGAGCACCGCGATGTAGTCCTCGCGCGAGCGTGGCGCCTCGCGATACTCGAGCGGAATCTCATGCGCCCCGAGGAACGTGGGGACCAAGCGGATCGGTAGGTCCTGCGCGAGGCGCCTGATGACGCGCAGCGTGCGCAGCTCGCTCTCCAGCGAGAGCCCGTAGCCGGACTTCACTTCGATCGTGGTGCTGCCGTGCGCGGCGAGACGAGCCAGCCGCTCGGCGGCCAGCATGACGAGATCGTCTTCGCTACGCTCGCGCAGGTCGCGCACGGAGGAGTGGATGCCCCCGCCCCGCTTCGCGATCTCCATGTACCCGACGCCCGCGGCGCGCATCTCCTGTTCGGCGTGACGCGAGCGGCCGAAGATGGCGTGGGTGTGCGAGTCGACAAAGCCGGGCGTCAGGACGCCCTGGGCGCAATCGATCTCAGTGGCCTTGGGGAACTGTGCTCGAAGCTCGCGGTCGGGAGCGATGGCGAGGATGCGGCCGTCGTCTCCGATGGCGACACCGACGTCTCTCCTCACCCCGGCGTCGCGCATCTCGGGAGCGCGGCGGGCGCGACTCGGACCCTCGCATGTCACGACTTCTGAGGTGTTGATGAGAAGTGTTGGCATTGGGCGGACTGGGAGACGTGGGATGGGGACAGGGGCGGAGATGGGGAGAGGGGAATGGGGGAGACGGGGGGTGGAAGGGAGACGAGCTAGCCACATTCGTCCGACGTCTCCCCACCGTCTTCCGTATCCCGTCTCACCTCTCCCCAACCTCCGCCCCTGCCCCCGTACAGCGTCTCCCACTCGATCGAGCGCGAAGACCTTCAGGGAGAGGAGAGAAGGTCAAGGAATCGATTCCCACGTAGCGGCGCTTGCGCCTCCCCACGACACGCATAGTAGCACAGATCGCACTTGATGGGCTCGTATCCCGCGTACGTGCTCCAGTGCCCGTCCGCGGGAAAATCGGGACAGCGCCGCACATGGCCGTAGGGATCGATATGGATCGTGTCCTGCCCGCTGAGGCAGGGTTCGGTCATCTCGCCCTTCAGGTAGCGCGGGATGTTCGCGATGTAGTGATCCGAATTGGAGATCGTGCCGCGACGACGCCGCTTGAAGGCGAGCAGCTCCTGCACCAGCGCGTCGACGCGCGTCATGTGGTCGGGGCCGAGCAGGTGCGCGCGATTGCCGTTCTTCGAATCCGTGTACACCGAGAGGTTCATGCCGACGCGCATGCGCTCGGCAGCCTGCACCAAGGGCAGGATGACCTCGAGATTGTCATCCTTGATGACCGTGTTGAAGCGCACCGTCATGCCCTCGGCACGGATGCGTTCGGCGACGGCGAAGATCTTCTGCGTGAGGCCGGGGATGCCGCGCGCCGCGTCGTGTCGCGCGTCGGGGTAGTCCAGCGAGATGTTGAATTGCGAGATGCCGGCCTGCCACAGCGCACGCGCGCGTTCGAGGCTCAGCATCGCGCCATGCGTGATGAGCGTGGTGTACTTCGTGCGGACGGCACGATCGACGGCCGACACGAGCTCTTCGAGGTCGCCGCGCAGCAGCGGCTCCCCGCCCGTCCAGGTGACCAGCATGGGATCGAAGTGCTTCGCCGCATCGACGAAGCTCTTCAACTCATGCGCCTTGCGGTCGGCGGGCGTCTTCCAGTAGTCGCAGAAGCTGCACTTCGCATTGCAGCGCATCGTGACCTCGAAGTGCACGAGGACGGGGCGCTTGGTGAAGCGAAGCTTGGCGTACTTGTAGCTAAAAGGGATCAGGTCCCAGGGCTTGAAGCGAGTGCTGAGCACGTCTGACTAGCCGAGCATCGGAAGCTTGAGCCCGTGGCGCTTCGCGGCGTCGATGGCGATATCGTAGCCCGCGTCGGCGTGCCGCGCGACCCCGATGCCGGGGTCGTTCGTCAACACGCGCTCGAGGCGCACGCGCATCTCCGGCGTGCCATCGGCGACGATCACTTGCCCCGCGTGCAGCGAGTTGCCGATGCCCACGCCCCCGCCGTGATGGAAGCTCACCCAGCTCGCGCCGCTGGCCACGTTGAGCATGGCATTGAGGATCGCCCAGTCGGCCACGGCGTCGGTGCCGTCCTTCATCGCTTCGGTCTCGCGGAAGGGCGAGGCCACGGAGCCCGTGTCGAGATGGTCGCGGCCGATGGCGATCGGCGCGCTGAGCTCGCCCTTGGCGACGAGATCGTTGAGGGCGACACCGAACTTCGCGCGGTCGCCCTGCCCCAACCAACAGATGCGCGCGGGCAAGCCTTGGAAATGGATGCGCTCGCGCGCCATCGTGATCCAGCGCTTGAGATGCTCGTCGTGCGGGAACATCTCGAGCACCAGCGCGTCGGTGCGCGCGATGTCCTTGGGATCGCCGCTGAGCGCCGCCCAGCGGAACGGGCCCTTGCCTTCGCAGAACAACGGTCGGATGTACTCCGGCACGAAGCCCGGAATGCGGAAGGCATCGCTCACGCCCGCGTCCAACGCGACGGTGCGGATGTTGTTGCCGTAGTCGAAGGCGATGGCGCCCTTGTCCTGCATGGCACGCATGGCCTTCACGTGCAGCACCGCACTCGCGGTGGAGCGACGCAGGTACTCCTTCGCATCGCGCGCCCGCAGCGCGGCCGCCTCGGCCAGCGTCAGGCCATGGGGCACGTAGCCGTTGAGCATGTCGTGCGCGCTGGTCTGGTCGGTGACCACGTCCGGGATGATGCCGCGCTCGACCATCAGCGGCAGCACCTCTGCCGCGTTGCCCACGAGGCCGACGCTCAGGCCCTTCTTCGCCGCCTGCGCCTCGCGGATCCAGCGCATCGCCTCGTCGAGATCCGACGTCATGCGGTCGCAATACCCCGTGTCGAGGCGCTTCTGGATGCGCGTCGCATCGACGTCGACGCCGAGGATGGCCGCGTCGTTCATCGTGGCCGCCAGCGGCTGCGCACCGCCCATGCCGCCGAGTCCCGCCGTGAGCACGAAGCGACCGGCGAGCGTGCCACCGAAGTGCTTGCGCGCCACGGCGCCGAAGGTCTCGTAGGTACCCTGCACGATGCCCTGCGAGCCGATGTAGATCCACGAGCCCGCCGTCATCTGCCCGTACATCATCAGGCCCTTCCGCTCGAGCTCGCGGAAGTGATCCCAGGTCGCGAAGCGTCCGACCAAGTTGCTGTTGGCGATCAACACGCGCGGCGCCGAGGCGTGCGTGCGGAAGACCGCCACCGGCTTGCCGCTCTGCACGAGCAGCGTCTCGTCCGACTCAAGCTCCCGCAGCGCCTTCACGATGGCGTGGAACGACGGCCAGTCGCGGGCGGCCTTTCCCGTGCCGCCGTAGACGACCAGATCCTCGGGACGCTCGGCCACCTCGGGATCGAGGTTGTTCATGAGCATCCGGAGCGCGGCTTCTTGCTGCCAGCCCTTGCAGGAGATTGCGGGACCGCGGGGGGCGGAGATCTTCTGTGTCATGGCGCGGAGGGGGAATGGCAAATGGGGCGACGCACGAAAGGTATCGTGCATCGCCCTATCCGTCTTGTGCGCGCGCGGCTACGCGAACTCGCCCTGGGCGATGCCGACGGCCAAGGTCTCGATGTCCGGCCCGAGCACGCGGTCGGCGGTGAGCGCCGGTACACGTGCGCGCACTGCCGCGAATGCGTGTTCGACGCCAGCGCCGGACTTCAGCGGACGCCGGAACTCGAGGCCCTGGGCCGCACACATCAGCTCCACCGCGAGCACGTGCCGCACGTTGTGCAGGATGCGACGCAGCTTGAGCGCCGCCCCCATCGCCATCGGGACGACGTCTTCCTTGCTCCCGTCGGTGGGGATGGTATCCACGCTGGCCGGATGCGCGAGCACCTTGCACTCGCTGGTCAGCGCGGCGGCCGTCACCTGCGCCATCATGAAGCCCGAGCTCACGCCAGCAGTCGGCGTCAGGAATGGCGGCAGGCCTTCGTTGAGGTCAGGGTGAGTGAGGCGGTCCGTGCGACGCTCGCTCATCACCGCGAGGTTGGTCACCGCGATCGCCAACACGTCGAGC